>JBGVOJ010000587.1:0-1445 GCA_045126415.1 Eubacteriales bacterium
TTCGGTTACCAACTTCCTTGTCAATGTTGTTTCTGCGCTTATTGCTTATTCTTTTCTGCCTTCCAAGCCTTCGCTCGGTTCTCTGCCGCTTCTGAACGAGGCTTTGGTTTTTTGACCTTTTTTCCGTCGAACTCACGTTAATCAGAATCTATAGATTTGGTACCTTCCTGTTACAATAAATTTGCCGGGTAAAGCATACCAAACCAGGTATGCTTTATTCGTTCTCATGTTGAAGCTATAATCGAAGGAGCAATGGACTGACGTGTTCCTCCTGTTACATATGACATCCGCCGTCACACTCCTTCCCGAATACACCGGACAGCAGCCGGCCGATCAGTCCTGTGTAAAGCATCGTGATGATCGGATCAGACGTGATGTGACAGCTTCCGGTGGAACAGCCCACGGTACGGTACGGCTGAAATCACCAATGCGGAGAAGCTGGAAGAACTATGTGAAGAAGATAAAAAATGTCCGCCGATGCAGGTTATGCATGACGGACATTTTCTGTTGTGTTTGGCAGACTCCAGAAATCTCATTCTTCATCAAACAGATCAAGCAGATATCCGTACCCCTCCGCTTCCATTTTTGCGTAGGGGATAAAACGTAGGGATGCACTGTTGATACAGTAACGCACGCCGTTCGGAGATTCCGGGTCGTTTGTAAAGACGTGACCGAGGTGTGAATTGCCCGCCCGGCTGCGCACCTCGGTGCGTTTCATGCCGTGGCTGTTGTCCTCCAGCTCTATGATTGCAGGTTCTTCAATGGGCTTGGTGAATGCAGGCCAGCCGCAGCTGCTTTCGTATTTGTCCGTGGAGGAAAAGAGCGGTTCGCCGGTGACGATGTCCACGTAGATGCCCTTTTCAAACTGATCCCAGAATTCGTTCCGGAAGGCATATTCCGTACCGCCTTCCTGTGTGACATTGTACTGCTCCTTTGTCAGTTTATCCCGGATCGTTTCTTCGGCGGGTTTCTGATAATCGCCCGGGTCGATGCGCAGCTCGGAAAAGAGTTTCATCTCATTCCACGGAATATGACAGTAGCCGCCCGGATTGTTTTCCAGATAATTCTGGTGATATTCTTCGGCGGGATAGTAGTTCAGAAGCGGCCCGATCTCCACATAAAACTGTTCTCTGCGGCTTTTTTCGATCTCAGCAATCCGTTCCACGGTTTCCTTTGCCGCATCGTTGGTATAGTAGATGCCCGTCTGGTACTGCGTGCCGACGTCGTTGCCCTGCCGGTTCTTCACCGTCGGGTCGATCACATAGAAGTATGCCAGCAGCAGGGCGTCCAGACTGACCTGTTTCGGGTCATATTCCACCCGTACCGTCTCGCGGAAGCCGGTTTCTCCGGTGCAGACGGTTTTGTAGTCGGCGTCCTCTTCACCGGTTCCGTTGGCATAGCCGCTTTGGGCATCGATCACGCCGGGAATGGACTGCATCAGGTGT
>JBGVOJ010000588.1:0-2436 GCA_045126415.1 Eubacteriales bacterium
AAACCATGTGTGTTTTCTGGAAAATTTTCCGTGGTGGGGGTGGAAGAATCTGCCGCCGGAATACAGTGCGTGGGAAACTCCGGATTTTCTTCCCGATACCGCGGATTACGGCAATTATGAAGATTTTTCCGAGTCCGTCAAAAATCTCCGGGAATATACCGATGCGTATGTGCTGGTGGAAATCTGGACGAGTGATTTTGAGAAAGCCTATTATTCCCGCGGGATCGAGAATTTCCTTGCGGACATGGCGGGAGATCCCGGATTTGCGAAAGAACTTCTGGATTTCATCACGGAAAAGAATCTCGCCAAACTGGAACAGATCGTCAAAACTCCGGGAATCGACGGAGTTCTCCTCGGAAACGACTGGGGCTCCCAGCGGGACCTGCTCATGTCTCCGCAGAGCTGGAGAACGCTTCTCGCTCCCGGCGCGAAAAAGGAGTATGACGTGATCCGCAAAGCCGGACTTGACGTCTGGGTACATTCCTGCGGCGATATCCGGAAGATCATGCCGGATCTTGTGGACATGGGGGTCGATGTCCTCAATCCCGTTCAGCCGGAATGTATGGATATATACGAACTGAAAGATACATACGGCGATAAAATGACCTTCTGGGGCGGCATCAGCACGCAGAAGACACTGCCCGGCGGAACTCCGGAAGAGGTCCGGAAAGAAACAAAGCAGGTGACGGAATATCTCGCCAGGAACGGAGGATATCTGATCGCCGCCGCGCAGGGAATTCAATCGGACGTTCCCTTTGAAAACCTGTGCGCTCTGGTCGATATCGCAAACGAAATATAAAAAATATCTGCTGATTGCAGCTGTGTACAAGGAGACAAAGACAGTATGACTGTAATATTTCCGAAGTTCATCTCCTCCGATGAGGAACTGAACATAACTTACAATTACCGCTGTGAACTGTACGGACGGCACGTCAAAGAAACGCCAGCCGGACATGTGATCACGGAATTCCTTCCGGACGTACCGTGGGCTGGAATCTACAACACCATCAGCTGTGCCGCGAGCCATCATTTCCGCGACGGACGATGGATGCACAATCCGTCCGTACTGGAGGAATACTCCAATTTCTGGTGTACGGAAGGCAACCCCAGACTTTACAGCTTCCCCATTGCCGACAGCATTCTCGCACTGGCGAAAGTCACAGGTGACCATGCCACGGCAGATGCGCTGTATCCGAAGCTGGCGGAAATCCACCGTGCATGGGACGATCACAAAACGGACAGCGGAATGTACCGTCAGCTCTGTGATCGCGACGGGATGGAATTTTCGATTTCCGGCGACGGGATCCGTCCGACGATCAATTCCTATATGTACGCCGACAAAGCAGCACTGTCCGTTCTTGCCGGTCGTGCGGGAGACAGCACCGCTGCACAGATGTATCGTGAGGAGGCGGAGACACTTCGCGGACAGATCAACGATCTTCTGTGGAATGACCGTATCGGTATGTACGGCGTAATCTCCGACGACGGTGAAGTACAGAATGTCCGCGAACAGATCGGGTATATTCCGTGGATTTACGGAATTCCCGTATCCGGAAGAGACAGCTGCTTCCGCAATCTCCTGGATCCGGACTGCTTCCTCGCGCCTCACGGACTGCGGACAGCCGATGCCTCCCATCCGGATTACATGAAGCCGTTCAATCATTGCTGTCTCTGGAACGGTCCCGTCTGGCCGTTTGCGACCGCGCAGACTCTGACCGCCGTGATCGAATATCTGCATACGGCAGAACAGCCGACGATCACACCGGACGAATTCATGAGCCTGCTTCTTACCTACGCGTACTCCCACAGAGACGAAGACGGAACTCCGTGGATCGATGAAAATATGCACCCGGATACGGGAATCTGGCTGGCACGTTCTATCCTGCGCCGCGATGTAAACTATAACCTCAAGGATCGCGGACGTCACTACAACCATTCCACGTTCATTGATCTTGTCATGACCGGTATCTGCGGAATACGTCCGGGTGAAGACGATACCCTGCGGATTCATCCGCTCGGAACTTCCCTCGATGCCTTCTCCGTAAGCGATGTGCATTATCACGGGCATACCATTGATATTGACTGGAATAAGACATCCGGTCTGCGTGTCACTGTGGACGGTGCGCGTGAATTCCGCTGTGATCCTGCAGCGAATGTACAGATTGAGATTCAATTGTAATCACAGATAAATTCATCTAAAGAAAGGATAAAACCATGAAACGAATTACAAGCCTTCTCCTCATCCTCGCCCTGCTGGCTTCGATGACCGCCTGCGGCGAACAGGCATCTGAAACTGCAAATGATGACACCGCTCCTGCCGCTGCCGAAATGACGGAAACCCAGCCCGAAGAAACCGAATCCGAACAGCTCAAGCCGGATATCCCGGATACCACCTACGGCGGCGCATCCCTGCGTTTCCTGTCCCGTGAAGTGACC
>JBGVOJ010000589.1:0-15977 GCA_045126415.1 Eubacteriales bacterium
CCCCCCCCCCCCCCCCCCCCCACAAAACTATATTTTATCTGTAATTCATAAACACCAGCATATTGCTTTCCCCGCGGTTTGCGAACGCATAATACGGGATCATGCTGATTTTCGCCGGCTTGAAGTCTTCGCCGACGATGTTGTCAAGCACTGCGTACAGCGGGGAAATGTCGCGGTCGATGGAGTCGACGCGGCGGAATCCGTTGAACGTGATCGTCGGAACGCCGTATTTGTCGTTCAGAACGGCAACGCCGTCGTTCAGCGTGCGGCGGTCGAGGTACAGGCTGTGAACGTCGCCGTCGTTGTCCACGGCTTCCGCACAGTAGATCACCGGTCCGCGGCGGACTGCGGCACGGCCGATATTCTTGTGTACGCCGACGGAGGCGGTCAGCATGACCTGCGTCATGTCGAATTCCACGTCGATTTCGCCCGCTTCGAACTTCGCGTAACCATTGATCTTTTCGTACTTCTTCGTTGCCATGAAGCGTCTGCACCAGCCCGGGATTCTTACGTATACCGGAACATTGGAGGAAATCGCGATGTGACCGCTGTTCGGGTAGTTCGTCTTCTGTTCGACGCGCACGTCGCCGGAAACAAATTCACTGTCGCCGAACTGGTTGATGTAAACCACGCCGTTTGCTTCGTCGTAGCCGTAGAAATAATTCCCGAGAGAGGACAGCAGACGGTTGATATTCGGCGGGCAGCAGGAGCAGCCGAACATGCGCACGCGCTGGGTGATCGGCAGATGGTCATGGCTGTTGAAGTACGGCGGGACGCGTCCGCGGTCGGGCAGATAGATTTCCAGCGGATTTTCGTAGAAGAAGCATTCGCCATCGAGGGACAGACCGGACAGCGCGCCGTTGTACAGTTCGAGTTCCGCAATGTCCGCGTACTTCGAGGACGGAACGCCGTTCAGCATCGCGTCGAGCGCGAACATGCGGTTTGCGAAGAAGATCATGCCGATGGATGCGCAGGTTTCGGTGTACGCACGGTCGTTCGGAAGGTCATACGGGATCGTGAACGCTTCGCCGATGTGGGTCGAGCCGATACCGCCGGTGACGTACATTTTCTTGTCAACGATGTCGTCGAACAGGGCGTAGCACGCCTTTGCGAGGGTGGTATCCTTGGTTTCCAGCGCGAGGTCGGCCATGCCGGAGTAGAGGTAGGTCGCGCGGACGGAGTGCCCTACCGCTTCAAACTGTTCGCGGATCGGCAGATGGCTCTGCGCGTACATCTGGACGCCGCCGATGGGGGTGTCCTTTTCATTTCTCGTGCCGCGGGTGTTGAGGAAGAATGCGCACAGATCCATGAAGCGCTGCTCACCGGTCGTCTTGTACATACGGTAGAGGGCAAGTTCGATTTCTTCGTGGCCGGGGGTGACGAACTTTGCGGAATCTTCCACCATGAAGACCTTCGCGATGTAGTCCGCGTACTTTTCCATGATCTTCAGGAAACGATCGCGTCCGGTTGCTTCATAGTATGCGCACGCCGCTTCCATGAGGTGACCGGCGCAGTAGAGTTCGTGCCAGTCGCGGTTGGTGAAGCGTGCTTCCGGCTTTACGACGGTGAAGTAGATGTTGAAGTAGCCGTCTTCGTCCTGATTCTTTTCGATCTCGTCGATGAGGGCTTCGACCTTCTGTTCGAGGTCTTCGATGCGTTCGCGCTTCAGGATATACGCCGCGCCTTCCATCCACTTGGCAACGTCGGAGTCCCAGAAGAAGTGGGGCTGCTTGGGGTCGCCTTCCTTCCATTCGCACTTGAATGCGTCGATGCGTCCGGATTCGTGGAAACGGTCGTAGACCGCCTTGATGGTGACGTCGCGGTTGAGGTCTTCTTTGGATTTCCAGAAGCCGCCGCGCAGGGTCACGTTCCGATAGTCGGTAATCATAGAGTTCCTCCTGTGGGGGTATGTAAAAAATTTTTATTCGATGGGATTCCCGTCGTTGTCGTAGTATACGACGTGGAGCGTGTGTTCGTAGGGGACTCCGCCGGAAAATTCCGGAATCGGAGAGGGATGGATGAAGATTTCCATATTTTCCGCTTCATGCCGGAGCGTGTCCTGTTCGACCCCTGCGAGCGTGTAAGTGATTTCCGCATAGTCCAGAGAGGGACGATAAAGCCATACAAAATCATACCATTCTTCATTGAGGTAAAACGAGTGGATAAAAGTCCGGTCGAGATCACGGGAATGGTAGGTTTGCAGCCGGTAGTTTTCTTTGCCGACCGGTTCAAAGACCGCGATTCCGTATCGGTTACCGGAACTGTAGATTCCGGCGATAATATGATCTTCAAACGTCTGTTCCACGGCGATTTTCCAGTTGTCTCCGTGCGGAATATCCTGAATCAGTTTCTCACGGTTTTCTCGTGTTGAACCGTCGGGGGTGGATACGGCTGCGAGGATTCCAATCGCTGTAATTAAGACGGTCAGACCAATGATCCACATTTTTTTGTTCATTGAGATTCCTCCATTTTTACGGCATTTTCCGAAATTCCGCGTCAAACTCCTCCGCGCAGACAACCGCCGCGGCGTGATTTCGTCCGTACGGCAGTACGATGTCCCGCAGGACACATCCGTCCATCGGCAGCATCACATCAAATTCCGGAAACTTTCCTTCGCCGATGCCAGCTCCGGTGAACTTCACGTACGCTTCTTTCCGGGCCCAGATCCGATAGAATTCCGCCGGGACATAGCCGCATTCGTCCAGATACCGCCGTTCTCCGTCCGAAAACCACCGTTTCGCAAGCCGTTTCAGCCGTGCGGGATCGTCGTTTTTTCGGTGATCCTGCACATCACAGCCGACTTCGCAGTCCGCAAATACGCAGACCCAGATGCCGCCGGTGTGCGAAACTGAAAAATGAACGTGCGGATGGGAAGGGAAGTACGGCTTTCCGTACGTTCCCGCGGATTCCGTGAAGTTTTCCACAGGATCTCCCGTGAAGTCCGCCGCCGCACGCAGACGGAGTGTGCGCGACGGTTCGGACGGATTTATACTATAATAAAGGAAGAGTTTCGTCATTCCGTCACCAGTTCGAGGATCAGCATCTCCCTCGGATTGAAGAAGCGCGGGACGCAGACCGTGTTGGACATTCCGCGGCTGACCGCGAGACGGTTTTGGTACACGCCGCTCGTGTATTTCGGGAAGAGATGCTGTCCCGGTGCATAGATCCCCTGATTTGTAAACGGAATCTGCCACTGTCCGCCGTGGGCGTGACCGGAGAGGGTCAGTTCAATATCGGTTTCGCGGATGTATGCCGGCCAGTATTCGGGATGATGGCACAGCAGGAGACGGAATCCGTCCTGCAGCGCGAATTTCCGAACGAACGTGACGTCCGGCGGGGGCGTGTTCCGCTGTTTCGGGATGCCGCTCGTGTAGCCGGAGGAGAGTCCGCCGATGGTCAGCGAACCGTTTTGTACCCACGTATTGTCGAGCAGAAGAATTCCCGCATCGGCAAGGACCGCACGGTTTTCGTCCGTCATGCCGCGTTCGTGATTGCCAAGCGAGTAGTACACCGGCGCGATCTTCCGGCATTCCGTGAGAAAACTGAGGCCGACCTGATTGAAACATTCATGGACGGAAAAATGATCGGTTTCCTGCATGATATCACCCGGTGCACAGATGATATCCGGGCGAAGTTCCCGGAGCTGTTCGACAGCCTGCTCTCCCGGACGGTGATGAAGATCCGCAGTGACCGCGATCCGGATTCCGACAGGGGCGTGTTTTTCGCCGCATTTGATTTTGAAACTGCGAATGTTCATGTGTTTCTCTCCCGTTTGGATATGACTGCATTATATCATATTTTTTCCGAATTGTAAATGATAATGCGGGTTTGAAAAAGAAAATGGACGGAATCCGGATTCCGTCCATTTTTTGAGTCAGTTATTTTTTGTTGTCTGCCGGTTCGGGCTGTCCTTCTTTCGGAGGCATCGGCGGTCTGCGTTCTCCGTCGAACGGGGGTCTGCCGTGACCGTGGTGGGCATTGGCCGCTTCGATGGTCATGGCTGCTTCGCCGGTGTTCATGAAATCTTCCGCCGACATGCCGTCGATCGGGGTGATGTAACGCTTCGCCTGCGTGGAGAAGAGTTCGTAGTAGGTGCCTTTCTTCTTCATGAGTTCGCTGTGGTTGCCGATTTCGATGACCGCGCCCTGTTCGAGAACGATGATCTTATTGGCGACCGTTGCGCTGGAGAGACGGTGCGATACGAAAATGGTGGTCTTGTCCTTGCGGAGACGGTCAAACTGGTTGTAGATTTCCTGTTCCGCGATAGCGTCGAGGCTGGCGGTCGGTTCGTCGAGGATAATTACGTCGGAGTCACTGTAGAACGCACGGGCGATGGAGAGCTTCTGCCACTGACCGATGGAAAGTTCAATGCCGTTTTCTTCGAAGTAGCGCATGAGCGGGGTGTCGTACTTGTCGGGCAGGTCATCGATGAACTTGTCCGCCGACGACTGTTCCGCGGCGAGGATGACATCGTCTTCATCCGCTTCGCGTTCGAGATGACCGAACTGGATGTTTTCGCGGACGTTCACGGCGTATTTGCCGAAGTCCTGGAAGATGATGCCGAACATGGAGTAGAGGTCTTCGACGGAGTATTCCCGGAGGTCATGTCCGTCGAGGAGGATGCGTCCTTCCGTGGGGTCATACAGACGTGTGAGCAGCTTGATGAGGGTGGTTTTGCCCGCGCCGTTCAGACCGACGAGAACGCAGGTGTCGCCGGGATCCAGCGTGAAGCTGACGTCGTTGATGACCTTGCGTTCGGTACCGGGATAAATGAACGATACATGCTGGAATTCGATCGTGTGGCCGGTATGGTGCTGTACACGGCGGGGTTCGGGCAGCGAAGGAACGATGGTCGGTTTTTCATTCATGAACGAGATGAGGTTATCGATGAACAGCGTACCTTCATAAATGGAGGCGGTGGTATTGATGAGCGTACCGATGCCGCCGGCGATGGACGAGAGCGCACCGGTGTAGAAAGAGTAGTCACCGACTTCGTAGCGGCCTTCCGCAACGCCCTTGGCGATGTAGAGGAAGAGCAGGCAGTTGATGGTGGTCGTGACGACGGTCATGCCCATGTGCAGAAGACCTTCTTCCACGAACAGCTTTTTCAGACCGTAGAAGTAGACTTTGAACGTGTCATAGTAACGGCCGATGAAGAGATCGGAGAGGTTGAACAGGCGGATTTCCTTGACCATATCCTTATTGGTCATGAGGTTGGAGTAATAGTTCATCTGGCGGCGTTCCTTGGAGTGCCAGCGCATGTACCAGAAATTCTTTTTGCGGTAGCGGAAGTTGATAAGCGCGGTGGGGACGCTCATCGCGAGGATAATCAGCGGTGCCCACGGGCTGACGGACATCAGCGCGATCACGAAGGAGCACATGCTGATGACGGTACTGATGATCGTGAAGTTTGCGTTGAGAATATGAATCGGACGGCTGCCGGCTTCTCGTTTGGCATTTTCGAATTTTTCGTAGAATTCCGGCAGGTCGAAGCTGGCAAGGTCGACTTCGCGCGCCTTGTACATGATTTTGAGGTTGATATGGTTGACGACAAGTTCGCTGGAAATGTTGTTGAGGATGTTGCTGATGCGGTTGACCAGTCCGGTGACGAAGTTGTAGATGAACCGGAAGATCAGGATTTTCATGACAAGGTCGAATTCGTTCCCGCCCGAAGTGGCAGCAACGAAGGCGGATGCGAGGGCATTGAGCAGGTCTGCGCCGATCTTTGCACTGATAACGGGCGTTACGCCGTTGAAAATCGCCATGAATACCATATAAAACAGGATCCACGGTTTGGTGTCCCATACGAGACGGAATATGTAGAATAAGCGATGGAAGAATTTCGTGATGACACGATAGAGATAACCGGGAACTTCCTTAATCGATTCCGGTTTCGGTTCCTTCATGGCTTCCATCATTTTTTCGCGGCGGCCCATAAACTGTCCGCCGGGGTCTCCCGGGCCTCGTCCTCCAGGTCCCATAATTGTACCTCCAAGATGATTTTTTTCTTGGGAAAACCTTTTTTCAAAAAGGTTTTCCCAAACCCTTTCCAAAAACTTCAATCTGTTGTGGATGATATAAGGGTGTGCAGATTGTTGGGATAGGGGATAGTTTAATTTTCGTCTTCTTTTTTTGATTCGATCAGCTTGCGCAGGATTTCGGCGAGAGCGTTTTTTTCGTCGTCTGTGAGCGGGGTCAGAAATTCCGCCGCCTGTCTGCGGTGGTTTTCACGGTAGGTTTCCACGCGGCTTCGGCCGAGATCGGTCAGGGAAACGAGCGTCTGCCGCTTGTCTTCCGTGGACTGACGGCGTACGATTACTCCGTCGGACTCCGCTTTCGCGAGCATTTCCGACAGCGACTGCGGGCGGATGCCGAGGTGGGACGCGATCTGCGTCTGGCTCATTTCGACGTGGTCGAGCAGAAGCCCGAGCATACGTCCGCGTCCCTGACCGCGCGGTGCTTCCGGCGGAGGCGGCGGAACGGGTTCTCCGCCGTGTACTTCCATGGGCGGAGGCGGGGGCGGCGTCGGGCCGCGCTTGGAGAGGGCGTTGAGTCGGCCGAGCATCCGGACGATCTCTTCCTCAATGGTTTTCATTTTTATCTCCCGTTAAATATTAAGGTACCTTACCTTTTCTGCGGGTATTATAGCATATGCCGGAGAATTTGTCAATACGTAAGGTACCTGATTATTTTATTTTTCTGAAATTTTGCGGGAGACTTGAAATCACGGGGCGGGTGCTATATAATAATGTCAGAAACACTTGCAATCAAGCGAAAACTGAGAGGAACCCAAAGAATGTACGATATTTTGACTTCCATGTGGAAGAATCCCGGCAATACGTTCACGCCGATCCCGTTCTGGTTCTGGAACGATAAGCTGGACAAGGACGAACTCATTCGTCAGATCGACGATTTTCACAGAAAGGGCATCGACGGCTTTGTGATCCACCCGCGTCTCGGGCTGGAGACGGAATATCTGTCCGACGAATATTTCGAGCTGGTCGAAGCCTGTCTGGAAGCGGCGGAACGCCGGCACATGATGGTCGTTCTGTACGACGAAGCGATGTATCCCTCCGGTTCCGCGCACGGACGTGTGGTCGCGGAAGACCCGCGCTTTGCCGCACGTGCGCTGACCGCCTGCAAAACGGAAGAAACGCCTGCCGACGCGGAGGTTCTCTACCGTTTCTGGATCAAGCTCGACGATAAGGGACAGCTTGAGGATGTCCGTCTCGATCCGCCGAAGGACGACGCTTCCTATACGTCCTACGATTTTGTTCTGACCTACACGGGAGGCACGATCCGCGGTGTGCTTCCGGAGGAGGATGACAATCAGCCGAATGCACCGAAGGCGGCGGATATTCTGAATCCGTACGCTGTGCAGCTCTTCACGCAGAAGACGCACGATGTGTATTACGAAAAGCTGTCCCGTTTCTTCGGCAAGACGGTGATCGGTTTCTTCACGGACGAACCGTCCGTTTCCGGCCGCTGTGCCGATATGAAGGGCAAAGTGAGCTGGACGTACGACCTGCTCGAAGACTTCTTCGAATGCGGCGGCGAATTCACCGACCTCGCGGCGCTTCTGTTCCCGACAAAGGATAAGAAAACTGCCCGGAATGCCGCACGAATCTACAAGAAAACCATCCAGTCCCGCCTGAACAGCGCGTATTATCAGACGCTGTCCGACTGGTGCCGCGCACATAACGTCGCGCTGATGGGACATCCCGCCGAAAGCGGCGACTGCGACACCCTGCCGAAGTTTGACGTTCCCGGACAGGATCTCGTCTGGCGAATGGTCACGGAAGAAAACGCGCTGACCTCGCCCGACTCCGTCATGGCGAAGCTCGCGGCGGACACGGCTCGCCACATGGGCGCGTCGCGCAACTCCAACGAATGTTTCGGTGTCTGCGGGGAAGCGGGCAATCCGTGGAACTTCACGCCGGACAATATGATGTGGTACCTCAATTTCCTGTTCGCACGCGGATGCAATATGATCATCCCGCACGCATTCTATTATTCCGTCCGTACCCCCGTGCAGTCGAACGAACGTCCGCCGGATGTCGGTCCGAACAACATCTGGTGGAAGGATTACCGCAAAATCGCGATGTACATCAAGCGTCTGTCGTGGCTGAACACCACCTCGGTCAACCATCCGCACGCGGCCGTGCTCTGTTCGTCGGAACACGTGCCGGTCAAGCCGGTTGAACCGCTGTATAAGAAGGGCTACACGTTCAACTATCTCACCCTCGACGATCTCATGAACCGCGCGCGCGTGGTCGACGATACCATCCGCGTGGATCAGTACATTTACGACGTTGTGCTGGTCGACAGCCGGCTGCCCATCGATGCGGCGATTGTGGAAAAGATCGGACGCTGCCTCATTCAGGGCGGCAAGATGCACAACGGCTCGAATTTCATCGACTTTGTGGAAAAGCACGTCAAGCGTACCTCGTACTTTGACGGAGAAAATACCGAAAATCTCCGTTTCGTCCACCTCAGCAAGAGCGGATGCCCGTTCTTCCTGCTTGTGAACGAAGGCAGAACCGAAATCACCGGCAAGCTCGTCACCGATCAGAACGGCGCGGCGGCAGATTTTGACGCGTTCACGGGCAATACCTCCCCGATGGCGGCGGAAATGACCGGACGCGGCTTCGAATACAGCGTGACCGTTCCTCCGCACAGCGTGAAGGTGATCGGTATCAATCCGGATGCACTTATCACCCTTGCGAAAGAACCCGCGCCGGAACTCCATCTCCGCGAAATCTTCGGTCTCGGCGGTGAAAACATGACGTTCACCTGCCGTGAGGACATCGCGAAGGTCAAGCTGGCGTTCACGGACATCCACGATATCGCGGACGTGAAGGTCAACGGCAGGGATGCCGGACGTCTCCTGTTCATGCCGTACGAACTCGACATCACGGAACTCACACAGCCCGGCGAAAACACCGTCGAAGTCACCGTCACGGGCAGCATGGCAAACACCTACGGCAAGCCCGTTCCCGTTGGATTTGAGGGACTCACGATCAAACTCTACGGCGACGCACTCTCAAAATAAATCTGCAGGCACTTCATTGACTATATCAGTATAAAATTTTTTGAAAGGGGTTCGGGGAAAACTTTTTATAAAAAAGTTTTCCCCGAGAAAAAACATCCATGTACGATTTCGATAAGTTCCCGGACAGAGCGGACAGTGATTCCGTCAAGTGGCACGAGATTTCCGGCAGCGTTCTGCCGATGTGGGTGGCGGATATGGACTTTGAAAGTGCGCCGCCGGTCGTGAAGGCGATTCAGGAACGCGCCGCGCATCCGTATTTCGGCTATCCGTATACGCAGGATCTGCTGAAAGACCATGTCATCGCGCACTACAAGAAAAAGTACAACGTAACGGTCAAACCGGAGTGGATTGTCTGGGTGCCGAGCGTTATTCCCGGCGTTGTTGCGGCACTGCAGATGATGGGCGGTAAGTTCATGTATTCCATCCCGATGTATGACCATATCCGCAACCTGCACGCGGAAGCCAAGCTGCCGGTCGTTGAAGTCCCGATGAAGCGGGATGCAAACTACCGCTATTCCATGGATATGGACGCGCTGGAAGCCGTTCTGTCTCCCGAGATCAAGTCCCTCATCCTCTGCAACCCGCACAACCCCGTCGGCCGTGTCTATACCAAAGAAGAACTGCTCCGTCTGGAAGCCTTCTGTACCAGACATCACCTGCTCGTCATCAGCGACGAAATCCACTGCGAACTTGACCTGGAAGACCGCCACATCCCGTACTTTGCGGTCAGTGACGACGCAGCGGCATACAGCATCACCGTATCGAGCGCGGGCAAGATCTGCAATATTCCCGGTCTGCCGATGGGCTTTGCGATCATTCCGAACGAAACCCTGCGCGAAAAGTTTGTCAGCCGTCAGGACGGTCTGCAGCCCTGCGCAAACGTGCTGACCCTCGCGGCTTACGAAAAGGCATACGACGGAAGCTGTGACGAATGGAAGAACGAACTGCGCGCGTACCTGCGGGAAAACCGCGATATCGCCGAAGCACGGTTCGCGAAGATTCCCGAAATCCGCACGCCGCACAATGAAGGTACATACCTTCTCTGGCTGGACTGCACCGGTCTCGGCACGGAGGATCCGGCGGACTTCTTCCTGAAGCGTGCGTACGTCAAGGTAAGCTCCGGCAAAATCTACGGCTACAGCCGTTATGTCCGTTTCAACTACGGATGTCCGAGAGCGCAGCTCGTGGAAGCACTCGACCGTATAGAAGAAGCGGTCAATATCTGGAGAAAATTTAAGAAATAAGTCAAAGTTCCCCCGATTCCGGAAAGAAGAAAGCATCTGCGGAGATTATCCTGCAGATGCTTTTTTCAGTTGAGGGAGCCGAGGAGTTCCCTGATTTTTTGGACATATTGTCCGGCATGGTTCAGTGAGAATTCCCCATGGAACATATCGGGGAGAATTTCCAGCGAACTGTCCGGAAAATGTTCCCGCAGAAGTTCTGCGGAACGGATCATTTTTTTGCTTTCCTTCTGACCGACAACAATGTGTACGGAAGCGGCAGTATTTTCTGCGGAATTTTTGAGCCGGTAGACGGAATTTGCCTTCAGGATGGAAATCAGATTTTTTTCGGTGATTTTTACGGAATCTCTGTAATAGTCTTCAAAATATTCCTCTTTCATCCCGAGCGCATGGAACTGCAGACGTGCAAACCATTTTTTTGATATCAGCCCGTAGCTGGCGGCCGTCATGGGCTGTACCAGCATGCCGGTGAATTTCATCGGGATCACAAGCGCACTTTCGATGAGTGCGGTACGGCAGATCTCCGGGCGTACGGACAGGATTTCCGTGAGGATCTGTGCACCCAGAGAAAGTCCGCCGATCATCAGAACGGAACCGTTCTGTTTTTCGTCAATATAGCGGATGATTTCCGCGGCATTGTCTTCAATGCCCGCGAAATCGCGGTCACTTCCGGCGTGTCCGTCCAGAACCGGAAGCAGAACATGATAATTTTCCTGCAGAAGCTCCGCTTCTTCCCGATAATTCCACCATGACAATCCGCCGCCGTGGAGAAGAACGATCACGGGGGCATCCTTTTTTCCGAATTCTATGATGTTCATTTTTTATTCCGCGACAATTTTCGCGAGTTCGTCCATATCGTGTGCAATTGCGTCCGCACCGGCGGTTTTCAGCTCGTCCTCATCGCCGAAGCCCCAGAGAACGCCTGCCGATGCGATGCCGTTTTCCTTCGCGCCTTCAATGTCGTGATGCCGGTCGCCGATCATCAGTACGGAAGATTTATCCGCTTCCGCCACGCCGAGCTGTCCGAGTGTGTACGCGATGACATCTCCCTTTTTCGAACGGCTGCTGTCCATCGACGCGCCGCAGACGAGGGTGAAATATTCCGCCAGACCGAAATGTTCGATGATCCGTACGGCAAATTTTTCCGGTTTGGAGGTCGCGACCGCCAGCGTAACGCCGCGTTCTTTCAGTTTCGCGAGAAGTTCCGCGATGCCTTCATACGGCGTATTTTCAAACAGACCGTTCACGGAGAAGTATTCGCGGTAGAACACGACCGCCTGCTCCGCTTCCTCCGCCGTCAGACCGAGGAATTCCTGAAACGCCGTGACCAGCGGCGGTCCGATAAAGCAGTACAGTTCCCCGCGCGGCGGGATGTCCCGTCCCATTTTCGCGAGCGCGTGCATGATGGAGTTGGTAATCCCGAGCGACGGGTCGGTCAGTGTCCCGTCAAGGTCAAATAAGGCGTATTTGTACATGATTTTCTCCTGTTATTTGTATCAGAAAAACATATCGAGCGCATAGAGGAAAACGAGGTGTGCCGGATAGAAGATGTAGAAGAAATATTTCATCCGGTATTTGCCCGGTTTGCCGTTGTACACGGCGATCAGCGGGACGGCGAGCAGGCACCAGAACTGGTAGATGAATCCGCCGGAGGTCAGGTCGATGGAGAGGGCGAGCAGGGTCGCAGTGAACATCACCAGACGGCGCGGGCGGTCTTCGAAGACGGACGTGAAGACCGGAAGAAGAATGCCGAAGAAGCCGTAGTCCACGTCGATAGTCATGCAGAGCAGCAGGGCGGCAAGGATCGACGCGGCGCAGATGCATCCGGTGATGATCCGTTCGTTGGTGTTGGGGATATTCTCCACGCGAAGCAGTTTTGCCAGACCCTGTCCGATGACACTGGAGTTTCCGCGCATTGCCTGTTTGAAACTGTCGAGACATACCATCAGCAGGATGGAGATGGAGAAGGAAATCAGGATGCCGAGGTAGAGCTGCCGGTCGACGACGGTGTAGACGATCTGGCACATCAGCCCGAGGATGAACACGCGCAGGAAATACAGTTTCCGGTTTTTCGTGTACCGGAATCCTTCCGCGATGCAGAACGCGTAGATCGGGAACGCAAGGCGTCCGATGATACGCATGATCTCCCACTGCGGGAAGAGCAGCAGCCCCGCGTGGTCGATGAACATCGTCACGGCGGCGATAAGTTTTAATACGAAGGATGACATGATGTTACTCCGTTTGGTAATTTGTTTCCATTATAGCATATTCCGCAACCGGATTTCAAGCGTTTTTTACAAAGTGTCGCGCGTACTTCTTGACTTCGCGGTACGGAGAATGTATAATGGAGAAAAAAGAATGAGATTGGCGTGCGCCGCACATCGACGGCAATCTATTTCAGTATAAAGTTTTTTGAAAGGGGGGTAGGGAAAAAATTATCTATGGAACTGAACGAATATTTACAGACAATCGACGAAGTGATTGCGAAAGGGCCGTTTTCCGCCGACTGGAATTCCCTTTCCGCGTACCGTGTGCCGGAGTGGTACCGCCGTGCGAAGTTCGGAATTTTTATCCACTGGGGCGTGTATTCCGTGCCCGCGTTCGGCAGCGAATGGTATTCCCGCAATATGTACATCAAGGATTCGTGGGAGTACAAGCACCATATTGAAACCTACGGCCCGCACAAGGACTTCGGCTATAAGGATTTCATCCCCATGTTCAAGGCCGAAAAATTTGACGCGGCGGAATGGGCGGAACTGTTCCGTGAAGCGGGGGCGAAGTACGTCGTTCCGGTCGCGGAACATCACGACGGATTCCAGATGTACAAGAGCGCGCTGTCACACTGGAACGCCTACGAAATGGGGCCGTGCCGCGACACGCTCGGCGAACTTTCCGCGGAATGTCAGAAACGCGGCATTCAGAACGGCGCGTCCTCCCACCGCATCGAACACTGGTTCTTCATGGGACACGGCAAGGAGTTCGACAGCGACATCAGGGAACCGATGCAGCGCGGCGATTTCTACTGGCCCGCGATGCCGGAACCGCATCATCAGGATCTGTTCAGCGAACCTGCGCCGACCGAGGAATACCTGAACGACTGGCTCGCGCGCTGCTGCGAAATTGTCGACGAATACCACCCGAAGATCGTTTACTTCGACTGGTGGATCCAGCACAGCTCCGCGAGAGAACATCTCAAAAAGTTCGCGGCGTACTATTACAACCGTGCCCATGAATGGGGTGAGGAGGTCGTCATCAACTACAAGCACGACGCCTTCATGTTCGGCACGGCCGTGGTGGACATCGAACGCGGGATGTTCGCGGAAATCAAGCCGTACTTCTGGCAGACCGATACCGCCGTTGCGCTCAACAGCTGGTGCTATACGGAGAGAAACCATTACCGCACCGCGTCGTCGATCCTCTGCGACCTTGTGGATATCGTCAGCAAGAACGGCTGTCTGCTGCTCAACATCGGCCCGAAGGCGGACGGCACCATCCCGGATGAGGACGCGTCCATCCTCCAGGAAATCGGCGCATGGCTGAAGGTCAACGGCGAGGCGATCTATGACACCACCGTATGGCGTACGTTCGGCGAAGGTCCGACCGAGGTCATCGAAGGACAGTTCTCCGACGGCGTGAAGAAGGAATTCACGTCTCGCGACATCCGCTATACCATGAACGGCGCGAACCTCTACGCAACTGCGCTCCGTGCCGATGAAAACGGCGAGTATCACTTTACGCTGCTCGGCGAAAAGGACGCGTCTCGCAAGGCAAACTTCCACGGCATCGTGAAGAATGTGGCGATGCTCGGGTACGACGGCGAGGTCGAATGGAACCGTGACGGGGACGCACTTCACGTGAAGACCGTACCGGTGGATACGGACAAGCCGGTCGTCTTCCGGATTACGCTCGACTGAGAATCAAATAATTCCATAAAAAAGCTCCACGGGTCATGGGAAAAAACCACGATTCGTGGAGTTTTCCGCAAAAATGCGATGCTTGACTGTGCGGAAGTTTCCTTGTATAATGGAATCAGGACGAGGGCCCGCGTCGATCTTGAACAGAAGGAGAAAAAAGATGGAACTGATGATTGGTGAAAAGCTGCGGAAACTGCGCCGCGACCGGGATATGACGCAGGAAATGCTGGCATCGGCGTTCGGCGTGTCGCCGCAGGCGATCTCGAAATGGGAATGCGGCGACGGGTATCCGGACATTACCATGCTGCCGATGATTGCGAATTACTTCAAGGTGACGATTGACGAGCTGATGGGGAACGACGAAATCGGGAAGCGGGAAGATTTTCAGCTGTATCATAATACACGCAGAAATATCAAGGATCCGGCGGAACTGGTGGAGTATACCCTCGGCTACGTACGGCGGTATCCGGAGGAATACAAACTTGCGCTGGATCTGACGCATGCGATTGTGCAGCTTCCGAAGGATAAATGGGAGGAATATCTGCCCCTGCTCCGTGAAACCTGTGAAAAAATCATAAATGAATGTACTCTGCACTGGATTCGTCAACGGGCGGTTCGGGATATGTGCATCGTTTGTCCGGATGAGGAACTGGAACACTGGATCGATATGTGTGCGTCAGCGTATGAAGATACCCGCGGAGAAGTGATGGAATACCGTCTCTGGAAGCAGGATCGTATGGAAGAAAGCCGTCTGCACCGCGGAATCAACAATTTCATGCTCCTGTGTCATTTCATCACGCGGAACGACAAAACGAAGAACTGGAAAGATGTCGAGCGCGATATCGCATGGCGGAAAAAGCAGATCCGGCTGTTTGAATTCCTCGGCGGCGGAAACGGCGTGCCGGAAGTCTGGCGCGGACGGTATGCTCACTGTACGTTGATGATTGCGTGGATGCTCTTCCGTTCCGGACGGAATGAGGAAGGGTATACGTGGCTCGATCTTGCATTTGAACGCTATGAACAGTGGAACGTATTCCCGGAAGGGACGGCACTGGATGTCGGCGATCCGGAAATCTTCGGCGGAATCCGTGCGATCTGCGGGCTGTACGGTCCGGATGCGTGGAAGATCGAACTTCCCGACGGTTCGAGGGAGCATAACGGGGACGCATATGCGTATATGCTGTTTGAAAAAACGGATATCTACCACATGACACTGCATTGGGGCGGTATGGATGAAGTCCGCAAAGACGAACGCTTCCAGCCGTACATTGCCCGTGCGAAAGCCATGGCGGAAATCGAATAATCAAAGAAAAATCCCACTTCCCGTGGGATTTTTTCCGTTTGAGCGGTGATTGACGGCTCCCGCGGCGGTATTGTATAATAAAAGCAGAAAAAAACGTGAAAAGAGGTGACACATCATGAAACTGAACATCGCGCAGAATCTGCGGAAATACCGGAAGGAACGCGGGCTGACGCAGGAACAGCTTGCGAAAGAGCTTGCCATCTCCGCGCAGTCCGTCTCCAAATGGGAATGCGGCGACGGGTACCCGGACATCGAACTCCTGCCGAACATCGCCAATCATCTGAAAATCAGCGTGGACGCGCTTCTCGGAAACGACACCGACGGAAAAAAGGAGGATATCGCGTATTTCTGGAAGAAGTTCTGGAGCGGCGACGATCTTCCCGGTACCGGAAATGTCCGCGAGCGGCGCGTGCAGTTTGCGGAAGCCTACTGGCGGAAGTATCCGGAGGAATACCGGATTGCGGGAG
>JBGVOJ010000590.1:0-3519 GCA_045126415.1 Eubacteriales bacterium
AACAGGTCTGCTTTGCCTCCTCGACGACTTCCATGACGAATTCCACGTAATCGTCGGTGTAGGCGTCCATTTCGTCGCAGTCATATTCGCTGACTGGTTTTTTGGATCGCCGTTTGAGTGCCTTCTTCAACTTGTGTTCGCATAGAGCGTGTGCGGCGGTTCCTTCGGCAGCGGCTGTAGATTCGGTATCGTCGAATTCCTGCTCCAGATGAGCCGACGGTGAGCAGTTCAGCCAGCGGTGGGATGAAGATGCGGACAGCAGTGCGTGTTTACCCATTGCCGAGTGCCTCCGCATCCTTCATGAGGGATTCGTACTTGGATGGATCGATAAGGGAGAGTTTGTCCGCACCGTGCTTCTGGAGAAGGGCGCGGATTTCGGCTGTGAATCCGTCGTGGGATTTTTCCGCCAGCACTGCCCTGACCTGCTCCAGTGTGATGGTGGGTTTCGTCGTGATTTCAGGTTCGGGAGTCGGATTAGGTTCTGTTTCAGACATACCTCCGAACGCTTCGTTCAGCCATTTTACGGCTTCGTTAATAGCGGCAGCCGCAGTTTTCAGTTCTTCGATGACCACGGACATTTCGTTCATTCTGCCCATTCATTCTTCCTCCTTCTGTTTTCATTGCCTGCATCCGTTCCAGCTTGAATGCCAGACGTTTGGACACTTCGCTGATAGCGGTCAGCACTTCGATCAGTTCACGATCGGTATCTTTCGTGGTTGTTCTGTCGTACATTGTTTCACCTCCCGGAAGGAGCCGGTCTTGTTTAACCCCTTCTGCTGCACTACCGAGGAAAAGAATCCCGTTTTGGAAAAGATTCTGAAAAATTCTTCAGAAAATTTCGGGAAATTCTTTTTCCAGTATGGATTTAAGCTTTTTCAGACGATACACAAATGTTTTTCTGCCGATATCGATTTCTTTTGCGATAGCTTCATCACTGATACCATCCAATCGCCGTTCTCCGATTTTGATGGACTCCGGCATCAACTCGGTCAACCGTTTCATAAGTTCGGCCATTTCATATGTATCTGCAAGAAAATCGTCAATGTGCGGAGAGGAATCTGCCAGTTCCTCCACCAATTCCATTGATTCATCTTCATTGTCGTAAATCTTGTAGTTCAGTGATAAATCATCACCACTGCGTCTGAACGGGCAGGTATAGCAATCCATATCGCACGCAAGCCATTTGCTTTTCGGACATACGCATCGTTTGTGGTACTGCTGTTTTTGACGATATAGGTCGATCTCCTTGTAATATGCCGCGAACTCCTCCTTGGTCACAGGAATCTGTTCGTTTGTAGAGCGGATGTAGATGTAATACTGTTTGCTTGCCATGTCTGTGTCCTTTCCGCCTGTGCTGCGGTGGGACACAGAAAGAGCCGATGCATGATGTACACCGGCTCTGCCGCCTGAAAACGGACATGACAACAAACGGTGGGGACATCCGAGCAAAAGTACTGCCGCAGCTGTACTGCTCTTATGTATCCCGCCGCCTTCATGCGCATCTCAGGCTGTGAGAAATATGTAATTATAATTGAATACAGGGAAACTGTCCCTGCATAACTTGAGGTCGTTCAATAATATAAATAACAATACACGAGTGAAATTGTCGCTTTTCAGAATATTTCTGTAATCCACCAACAAAATATTCCTTGAAAAACCAACTTATCTCTTGGAGAACCGGGACTCGCGGCGAGCTGCCGTCCTGCGTTCCTGCGAATTTTTTCTTGATTTCTTTCCGCGGTTCGTACACTCCGCGAAATAAAAAACAGGGTCAGCATAATGGTTATAACCCATTTTGCTGACCCCGATTGGTCCTTCGCCGGTACCGATTTGCCGACGGATTAAATAACAATATTCTTTTTTACTTCCATTACAGTAAGCGTACCGTCTTTCCGCTGTTTGATCTCCGCATGATTTCCACGCCGGCAGATATTTCGGACTTGCTGCATGATTACCACATCGGAATCACGTGCTTCGGCAATGTTCTGAGGGACAGTTTTCTCCATGGTCTGTCCGTTTCTTTTTTCAATCATTCAATGTTCTCCTTTCCGTCGAAGCGAAAATCACCATCAAATCGCTGTGTGAAATTGCACTCTTATGTTCCATTTACAATACCCTTTCTTCAATATTACATTTCTCATGAACATTTCCGTATAAAACTGAACTTTTTGGAACGAACCTATTGACAGATCACAGAATTCAACGTATAATGTGCTCAGTAAGTTCCTTTTAGTTCGTATAAAGTATAACACCAACACGAACCAATGTCAATACAGCATCACGAACTTATACGAACTTTCCTGTAAATAAAATATGAAGGAGTGGGTGTGCGAAATGAAGTCGTTTGCTGACAAAGTGAAAGACGCCCGTGCAGAACTCGGTTTATCTCAGATTCAACTTGGAGAAATGGTTGGTGTGTCCAATCGAGCAATTGTATCTTATGAAAGCGGCGAGAAGAAACCCCGCCGGTCTACAATGCTGAAGCTTGCAAAAGCATTGAAGGTTTCCGTGAAATTTCTAACAGATGATTCCTGTATGAATCCGATGGAGGATATCGAAAAGGACGGCTATATCGAGGAAGCGCGTGAAAAATACGGTGCAAAAGGCGCAAGAGATATGGAAACTCTTCTGGCCGAAAATGCGGCGCTGTTCGCAGGAGGAGACCTCTCGCAGGAACAGAAGGATGTTTTTTTTGAAGCCGTAATGAAGGCATACCTTGCCTGCAAGGAAGAATCGCGTAAGAAATACGGGCACAGGAAAAATGATTGAGGAACCCTCTCGACGGATGAGGAGACGATTCCCTGAAGGAGGGATTAACAATGACATATTCGCAAATCTGCGAGTCGGTCAGAAAACTCAGGAAACAATATATGGAACGGGATCCGTTCCGCTTATGCCGCGCCATGGGTATTATTTTGCTTATGCAGCCGATGGGAAAGGATCCGGACGCGGTCAAAGGGTTCTTCCTTGAAAGTAAACGAATACGAACAATCACGATAAACAGCGATCTGCCGGAAACCATTCAGCGGATCATTCTGGCACACGAGATCTGCCATGCCGTAAACCACAGAGACAGCGGAATCCATGCGTTTCACGAGGTATCCCTGTTCGACCAGACATCCCGGATGGAAAACGACGCAAATTTTTTCGCAGCGGAATTTCTTCTGGAGGATCGGGAGATCATGGAAGTTCTCAACAGGGATACCACATTTTATGCCGCGGCATCCATGCTGTCCGTCCCTGCGGAGCTGCTGGACTTCAAGTTCCGGATCATGAAGTGGAAGGGGTACAAAATCGCGGAACCGCCGGTCACGGCGAGAAGCAATTTTCTGAGAGATATGGATGTACCGGAGAATGACGACTACTACAGTTAAGACGCCGAAATCTCCTGCAAAACATTGACACTTCTCTCCCAAATATGCTATAATAAGTTCATCCATAAAGAGTGCGTGAGGGACAGCCCCGCTGACCGCACAGCAACCTGCGCAGGCAAGGTGCTAAAGGCTGAACGATGGAAGA
>JBGVOJ010000591.1:0-3279 GCA_045126415.1 Eubacteriales bacterium
CAGGCGATGTACTGCGTCGCACGGTAGTAGAACCACAGACGGGCTTCGTCACGGTTCAGGTCAGGCATTGCACTGCATTTCCAGTCCGGACGTCCTTCGGGATACACAATCGGGGTATCATCACCGTTTTCGGGGAGCATCCGTGCGTCGTTCCAGCGGAAACAGCGGTCTTCGGCGGGCATACCGAAGTCTTCGAATACATATGCGGGAATCTTCACGGTATCCATGCGCTGGGTGATATTTTCAAATACACAGGCCTGAAGGATGATTTCGGGGTCCTGTGCGTGTACGGCATCAGCGAGTGCTTTGGATTTTGCAAAATGGATATCATCGTCTTCCGCCATATACCAGATACCGGATGCACGACCGATGAACTTCACACCCAGACGGGCGATGACACGCAGGTCGTCTTCCAGGGTTTCTGTTTCATAAAGGGAGCTTGCCGTCACCGCGCGGGAAAGATAGCTCTCCAGCACTTCACGGCTCATATTTCCGTCAAATTCAAAATTCAGTTTCATGGGGTTCCTCCAGGGTCTGTTTATGCATTTTCTCCGAGAATTTTTCCGCCGTAGGCTTCGTTGTAGTCATGGATCAGTTTTTTCGCAAGAGAGTAGGAATTGATGAGCGGATGGGTCATCAGGGCTTCGACCGCCTTGTCTTCACTGCCTTCACGGACAGCTTCCACGGTCAGGCGTTCATACCGCTTGATCAGGCGGATGTACAGTTCACACATTTCGGGGATCAAGGTCTGTTTCACGGGCGCGATGCCGTTTTTCGATACATTGCAGGTGACTTCGATGACGTCTTCGTCACTGAGGAAGGGGATACAGCCCTGATTGAGTACGCTCAGCACAAGGGTACGTCCTTCGTCACTCTGCATCCCTTCGATACAGTCGAGCATAACGCCGGCGTAACCCATGCCTTCCGGAACGGGTAGACTGCCCTTTTCCAGCATCGGACGGTTCGCGGAGCCGGATTCGATGGACATATAGCTGTTTTCACGCAGCTGCATATAATAAAGGAAAATCTGCAGAGCTTCTTCAGGATCTGCGTCGATGTCCATCGCGCTCAGTTCTTCCATCATTTTGATGTTGACCATTTCGATGGTCTGACCACGGGTCATATCGGATTTGTTGATGTTCGCCAGCGCACGTTCGCGATGGTAATAATAGTAGAGATATTCGTTCGGAAGCATACCGGTCTTGCGGATCACATCACGGTCAAAAATTTCCAGTTCCTGAATGGAGGAAAGGAAACCGTCGTCCGCGATCAGCTTCGGCATGATTTCTTCGCCGTTCACCTGTACGCTCTTGATCCACGAGAGATGATTGAGTCCGAAGAATTCCACGTACAGTTCCTCTTCCGTGACACCGAGGTGCTGCGCCATGCGGTATTTCATGCTGCTGGGCGCGTCACAGATACCGATGATGCGGTGGTGACCCGCGCTGTGCAGAGACTGTGTGACCAGACCGGACGGGTTGGTGAAGTTGAAAATCCACGCGTCCGGCGCGTACTTTTCGATCAGTTCGCAGTATTCCAGGAGAACGGGAATGGTACGGACAGCCATCGAGAAACCGCCGACGCCGGTGGTTTCCTGCCCGATGACGCCGTTCTGCAGTGCGACGGATTCGTCGATCACGCGGGAATGGTCACCGCCGACGCGGAGGGTGGTTACAATGTAGTCCATGCCTTTGATGGCTTCTTCCGCCGTGAAAACTTCGCGGACAACGAGGTCTTTGCCTTCGCGGTTCACCACATGACGGCACAGCTTGCCGATGATGGAAAGTTTTTTATGGTCGGTATCGTAGAGGACAACCTCGTCGATGTTCAGTTTTTTATAGCGTTTGAGAAGACCGTTGATAAAGATAACAGTGCGCACGCCTGCGCCGCCGATTATACCGATTTTCATATGTATATTCTCCTTATTCGTGATCTCTGATCCACTTTTCCAGTTCCGCACGGAACGGGAAGCCGGTATTGCCGCCGAGTTTCGTGACGGACAGTGCGCCGCAACCGTTGCCGCACTTCAGGCATTCCTCCATCGGAAGTCCCTGCAGGAATCCGTAAATGAAGCCTGCGTTGAACGAGTCACCCGCGCCGGTTGTATCGACTGCCTGTACCTTGTAGGCAGGTGCGAAGAATTTTTCGCCGTCCTTGATTGCCATGGCACCGGTTTTGCCGAGCTTGATGACCGCCATGCCGGCCTTTTCCGCCAGTTTCCGCGCACCGGTTTCGATATCGTCGCAGCGGGTGTAGTGCTGGCATTCGGTTTCATTCATGAACAGGACGTCGATCATGGGCAGCAGATCGAAAATGCCTTCGTACCACACGCCGGTCATGTCCCAGCCCACATCAAAGGAAACCGTCACGTCACCCATCGCGTGAATCTTTGTCAGAATGTCGAGGTATTCCGCATGATTGGTCGCACCTTCGTATCCGGTAACGTGGACATGCTTTGCACCCGGAAGCTGTCCGAGATCCATGTACTTGAGAGACAGACCTTCGTTGGTTCCGCGATAAGTCAGGAAACAGCGGTCCTTTTCGGTCGTGAAGCTGATTGAGATGCCGGTCTTTTTGGTGTCACTGTCGAGAAGCAAAGTGTCGTCCACACCCAGTTCGCGGAACAGACCACGGATGTATTCGCCGTACATATCCCGGCCGATGCTTCCCTGAAATACCGGCGTCAGACCGAGTTTGGCAAGTCCGAGCGTGAACAGAGCCGCCCCGCCGCCGACAAAAGTCTCCATCACCGGCACATCCACCTCGGAACCGGGTTCCGGCAGACTTTCCACGCCCGGCACCACAAGGTCGATGTTCACGTCACCGTATACGTAAACGTCCCATTTTTTCTGCATATTCATTGAATCTCCTTTGCTGAAGCCCGTATTCGGACGGATTACAGGCTTTATGAAAACGATATTAGTTTCGGATTATTATATCATACCCCGCTGACGGTGTCAAGAAATGCCACAAAATAATCCACGGCAGCAGTTTTTGTATTGCTAATCAGGGTGTAAAATGGTATAATACTGATACTGAACGATATTCAACTGCAGATAAAATCAGTATTACGGAGGGTCGGAAAATGAAGCAGACATTATGTCCGTATGAGCAGAATCTGCTCCGGAAAAGAGATCAATGGTTTGATAAACTGGAAAGTTTGTTTCTCGGAACCTATCGGGAACCGAGAGCATTTGTTCTGGACGGTGTGCTGGCACACGGTAAGAGCGATCCATACCGGGAACCGGAAAAATGGGTCGATGAATGTCTGAAAGACAT
>JBGVOJ010000592.1:0-7477 GCA_045126415.1 Eubacteriales bacterium
TTTTCCGTATTTGGATAAAACAAAACGTACGTTTTACCAAGCCGGCAATTCCTAAAGGGGCGGCGTTTGAGCCCCTTTAGGCGCCGTCCGCGCAGGACATAAAATTTTGAAAACCGCCGTCAGGCGGTTTTCTTCCTTCCACGCCGAAGGCGTGTCATTCATTACTGGTGCCGTGCCAGCGGCCGCCCTGTGCGCGTTCCGCATCGTCGACAATCTCCATGTGATTTTCGATAACCTTACGGAAGCCTTCCGCGTAGCGTTCGATCCATTCCTTGTCGAAATGCTTGAACCACGGAACGGAGAAGCACCACATTTCTTCCGACGGCTTGCAGAGATCATCGTCTTCTCTCGCGTCGCGGTCGCTGTATGCAATACGGCTCGGTTTGCCGATGTTGTACAGGTCGAACGTCTTGAAGAATTTGTGCGTGTGCAGGCAGAAATTGCCGCCCGGCCAGCAGATATTGCCGATTTCGGCGCGCACCGCTTCGCAGAATTTGTTCACCGACAGACCGTGCAGCTCTTCCGGATGGTATGCGCCGTGCGGACAGTACCAGCCCGCCATGTTCGATCCCGTCGATTCGTCCACGCGGATCGCACGGATGCCCGGCAGACCTTCGAGAAGATCCCAGAAATAATTCATTGCCTTGCGGATTTCCGCGCAGCGCTCATCGTAATACTTGAGCTGACCCAGCGCGAGTGCGGAACAGAGCTGGTTTGCACGTCCCTTCGCACCGCCGAGCGCGATGTGGTAGTAGTCCTTGAGGTCTTCGGATTCCGTGATGTAGTTGGCGTTGTTGCGTTCGTAATGGGCAAACGCCATGGCGCGTTCGTACAGACGGCGGTCATCCGTGACGAGAACGCCGAGTTCACCCGCCGCGAACGATTTGCCGCTCATCAGGGACATCGCTGCGATGTCGCCGAACGTACCGACCTTTTTGCCCTTGTACAGACCGCCCTGCGCGTGGGAAACGTCCTCGATCACGTACAGGTTGTGCTTTCTCGCGATTTCCATGATCGGATCCATGTCGGCGGGATAGCCGAAGTAGTGGACGACCATGATCGCCTTGGTTTTCGGGGTGATGCAGCGTTCGATGTCGGCGGGGTCCATGCTGAGCATTTCGTTGATGTTGCAGAAAACGGCCGTCGCACCGAAGTTGATCGCCTGCGATACGCTGCCCCAGTAGGTCTTTGTCGGGCAGATGATTTCATCACCCATGCCGAGACCGATGGCAAACATCGCGGACGTGAGGGACATCGTCCCGTTGCAGTAGGCAACGGCGTATTTGCGTCCCTGCCACTCGGCAAACTGACGCTGGAATTCTTCGGTGATGTCGGTTCCCGAGAATTTGTTTTTGCGCACGACGTCAAGAACCGCGGCTTCGTCCTCTTCGGTGAGGATCGGCCACTTGAACAGCGATTCCGGCGGGGAATCCGGTACGGCGCGGGCTGCACCGTTAATGGCAAGTTTCGGGTTATCCATGGTATTTCCTCCGTTTCGTTCGTTTGATTTCTGTATCATATGTCCATAGTTTATTATAAAACGGAGGTTTTGTCAATACATTTTTGCCAAAAAGAAAGAGATGACTTTCATCATCCCTTTTACTTTTTCTGAATACTTTTTACAATATCCGAAATCATTTTCAATTGTGTGCTGTCCAGCTTTTTGAGGTCGTCAATCAGTCCCCGCAGACGTTCGGGATCGTCATTTTCTTCCTCAAAAAATTCCTGCGGTGATACATGAAGATATTCGCAGATGTTATAGAAAGTTTTGAGAGACGGAAAAGCACCTCCGGTTTCAATATTATTGATATAACCATTACTCTGCCCGAGAGCCAGACTCATTTCCCGTGCCGAAACTTTCCGTAGCGTACGCAGCCGTGAAAGCCGCAGCGCAAACTTTTTTTGAAATGCTTCAATAGCTTCATCTATTTCTTTTTCTGTCTTCTCCATCCGATCACCTCCGTCTTTTTGTCGTATTATATCGTACATTTTTTGATTTACATTCAATATTTTTGGTATATCGTCTTGATATATCCAATATAATTTGATATAATACCACATGATATCCGATTATATCGGATACACCCTCTGAGTCGGACGCTGATTGTGCTCGCCCGGCATAACCACACAGACGGTCCAAGCATAGATCCGTGATCAGCTGGATCCGATAAGAGAAAACCACCGGAAAATTTCCGGTGGTCTTTTTATTTCCTTATCCTTCCAGATAATCCTGCAGATCCGACTTAATCACCGCGACCTGCGGACCATACACAATCTGCACACCGTTCCCTTTCCGGATCACGCCCGCCGCACCGGTAGCTTTCAGTGCCGCGTCGTCCACAGCATCCGGATTCTTCACCGTACAGCGCAGACGTGTCGCACAGCAGTCCACATCCGCAATGTTGTCCCGTCCGCCCAGTCCCGCCGTAATCGCTTCGCTGAGGTTCGCTTTGGATGACTGCTTCTGCTCACGATCCCGCGCCTGTACGTCCGCTTTGGTGTACAGCTTCGTTTCGGCATCGTCGTCCTCACGTCCCGGCGTCTTGAAGTCGAACTTTCTGATGAGCCACTTGAAAATGAAGTAGTACAGCAGGAAATACACAATCCCGACCGGAATCACGCGAAGCCAGTTCGTTTTGGCGTTCCCCTGCAGGATCCCGAACAGGAAAAAGTCGAGGAACCCGCCCGAGAACGTCAGACCGACCGCGATATCGAGCATATGCGCAATCATATACGCGCTCCCGGCGAGGACAACCTGTACGGCAAACAGCGCCGGCGCCACAAACAGGAACGAAAATTCGATCGGCTCCGTGATCCCCGTGAGGATACAGGTCAGCGCGGCGGACAGCAGCAGACCGCCGGCAGTTTTCTTCTTTTCCGGTTTCGCGCACTGATACATGGCAAGTGCCGCACCGGGAAGACCGAAAATCATGAAAATGAATTCCCCGGAGAAGTACCGCGTCGCGTCGGAGCTGAACTTCGCAATCGCGCCGGAGTTCGCCAGTTCCGCGAAGAAAATGTTCTGTCCGCCTTCGACAAGCTGTCCCGCGACCTCCGCCGTACCGCCGAGCGCGGTGTGCCAGAACGGGGTATAGAACACGTGATGCAGACCAAAAGGAATCAGCGCACGTTTGATCAGCCCGAAAATGAGTGTTCCGACGTAGCCGCTGCCCGTGACGAGACCGCCGAGCGCATAAATTCCGCGCTGTGCGAACGGCCAGAGGAAGTACAGCGCGATCCCGACGAACATATAAACCACCGTCGAGATGATCGGGACAAAACGCGTGCCGCTGAAGAACGCCAGTGCGTTCGGGAGCTTGGTCCGGTAGAACCGGTTATGCAGTGCCGCGACTCCAAGTCCCACGATAATCCCGCCGAACACGCCCATCTGCAGGGTCGGAATCCCGCAGGCGGTCGCAATGGTGCCTTCGATGGCGTCCCCGATCACCGCGCCGCTGTCGGAAACCGTGCCGGAGAGGACGAGCAGAGCGAACACGGCGGTGTTCATGACCAGATACGCGATTACGGCGGAAATGGCGGAAACTTCCTTTTCCGCCTTCGCCATGCCGATAGCGACACCGACCGCAAACAGAAGTGCAAGGTTGTCGAAAATGACGCTGCCGACCTTCGCCATGATCACGAGCAGACCGTGGAGGAACGTACCGTCCCCGAGGATACCGGTGAGGTTGTAGGTTTCAATGGTGGTCGGATTGGTGAACGAGCTGCCGATGCCGAGGAGAAGTCCGGCGACGGGAAGGATGGCAATCGGGAGCATGAAGCTCCGCCCGACCCGCTGCAGCACGCCGAAAAATTTGTTATTCATAAAAATAATCCCACACTTTTCTGGAAGATGTGGGATTATTGTACCCTCTTTCGGGCGGGATATTCAGTTTTCCGCGATCAATACACGCCGACAAACGACAGAATCGGGCATACGCGGGAATCCTCAATACGAATACGGATTTCGTCGGTAGCAACGGGATCAAACTGCGCGATTTTCTGATAGCCGACCGTCGTGCCGGATGCGATTTCCGCATACGTACCGTCGGCGAGTTTTGCATCAACGGCATAGCGTTCCACACGCTGGCTCATCGGAATGTGTTCCTTGATGACCACATGGCTCACGTCATACACGCCGTCGAGCTTCACGGTCAGCGTGACCGCGTTTTCGCCGTCAAACGGCTTGTAGTACGCGTCGTAATTGTTGACTCTCAGATTTTCCGCGAGGTGATAGCCGTCGTCGGAGTCAGCGGTGATTTCCGCAGTTTCCGCGAGGTTGTGCGCGAAGGTCTTGCGGATATAGTCTCCCATTTCGCGAAGCCGCTGTACGTCAACTTCGTGGAACAGACCGCGTCTGTCCGGCGGAATGTTCAGCAGAAGGAGCGAGTTGCCGCCGACGGTGCGGTACCAGATGTCGAGCAGCGTTTCCGTGGAGCGGACGCGTTCGTCCTCGGAGGCATGGTAGAACCAGCCCGGCCGGATGGATGTGTCGGTTTCGGACGGTCTCCACGAGAATCCGGTCGCGTTTTCGATGACCGCACGGCTGCCGAGGTCGTTTTCGTCGGCGTCCAGCTTCTTTTCGCGGAACTTTTTGTCGTCGGATGTCTGGCTCTTCGCAGCGATCTCTTCGGGAGAGAGGAATCCGGTGGGAAGCACCGACCATTCGCTCTTTCTGGTGTCGCCGGCTTCGTTGCCGCACCAGCGGATGTCGGGACCGCAGATGGAAAGGCACGCATTCGGCTGGAGTTCACGGACGAGCGCGTAATAGCGATCCCAGTTGTAAACCTGCCGTTTGCCGTTCGGGCCTTCGCCGCACGCACCGTCGAACCATACGGAGAACAGTTCGCCGTAATTCGTACAGAGTTCGGTCAGCTGACGGCAGAAAAAGTCGTCGTACGCTTCTCCCTGTCCGTAAACGGACGCGTTCCGGTCCCACGGGGAGAGGTAAACGCCGAATTTCAGTCCGCCGCGCCGGCAGGCATCGCTGACTTCGCGGACAACGTCGCCCTTTCCGTCACGGAAGGGACTGTTTTTCACGCAGTGTTCCGTCGTGGCGGTCGGCCAGAGACAGAAGCCGTCGTGGTGCTTGCAGGTGAGGATCAGCCCTTTCGCACCGGCAGCTTTGAGCGCGTCCACCCACTGATCGGGGTCAAACGCGGTCGGATTGAAGACGGATTCCGGTTCGGTGCCGTCTCCCCACTCCTTGTCGGTGAAGGTGTTGACGGTAAAATGAGCGAACGCGTAGAATTCCATCTGTTCCACGGCAAGCTGTCTGGCGGACGGACAGCATTTCACCGGCATCCGGTCAGATTCAAAATAAGGATACATAGAAAACCTCCTCATGTACCATAAAATTTGACACAGTATAACAAAAAATGCGGGGATTGTCAAGAAAATTTTTTCCGCTCCTGTTGCAAACCCGCTGTCTGCGGCGTATTATAGATGTCCGGACATAAAAATCACAAAGGAGGTGCCTCCCATGGACGAAGCCAAGCGGGTGCTGGAAGCCTACGGCACCGTTGTCTACCGCGTCTGTCTCGTGAAGCTGGCGGGATTTGATCCCACGCTTGCCGATGACGCCTATCAGAATACGTTCCTCTGCTGGATGGAACGTCCCCCGAAACTGGAACCCGGCTCGGAACACGAACGCGCATGGTTCATCCGCTGCGCCGTTCACCGCTGTACCGACCTCATCCGAAAACACAAACCCTGCGAGGAAATCCCGCCGACTCTTCCCGCCAAAGAGCAGGAATCCGGTACGGCCGAGGTCATGGACGCCCTTCTTGCCCTGCCGGAGAACTACCGGATGCCGCTGTATCTCTGCGCGGTCTGCGGATATTCCGCGGAGGAAGCCGCAAGGATGCTCGACCTGACTCCCGCGAACCTCCGCGTCCGCCTGACCAGAGCCAGAAGGGCACTCGCAAAATCTTTGAATTTAACCGAATATCTCCCGAAAAAGGAGGAACCAGAATGAAAAACGATTTCAACCTTCCGGAAATCCGCGACCTGACCGCCGTTCCGTCCGACGAGCTGAACGAACGTACCCTCGCGGCAATGCACGCGGCGGAACAGCGGAAAAATGCAAAGAAAACAAAACACCCTCTGCGGAAAACGATTGGCGTCTGCGCGGCACTGTTCTGTGCGGCATTGGCTCTGACCAGTGCGGGGGTACAGCTTTATCAGCATCTGACCTTTGTCCCCGGTATGGGTGTTGTCACCGTCACCGAACCTGAAAAACCGGAAAAAGAGGTCTATACCCTTGCCCGCGTCGTGGAAACGGACAGCTACCGGATCGAAGCCGTGTCCATGATTCCCGCTGAAGACGAGGAACACGCGGGAATGTGGGAAGTGACGGTACTGACCGATCAGGAAACTTCTGAACCGTCCATGATCCTGTACGGGAAGGATAACGTACCGTATAAGCTTTCCTGTGGTGAATATCGCAATATCGGTACGGTTTATACCGGATATGCCGTGATCGATCCCGCGTCGGAAACGGAATATTCCCTGCACTGGAAAGACACCGCCTGCACGATTTCCTTAAAAAATATCAACGATACGGCGTGGGCAAATTACCGCTATCCGGTCTGCGACGGAATTACCGCCATCGTGTTCCCTCTCGCGGAAGGAAGTCCGTATCTGGTGTTCGACGTATTTTTCGAGCCGCAGAGCGAAAACATGAAGTTCTGGACGGAAAATGCCGAAATGCTTCAATATTTTGCGCTTGGTGTCACTGTAACCGACGTGGAAGGAAACACCTATGCGGCTCCCCGGCAAAGCGGACAGAGTTATCTCATGCCCGGCACGGAACCGGAAATATTTTCTCTCGCAGGATACAAAGTAGAAAATATTCTGACGATGGATGCACCCCCCGCGGCAGAAATCGCCGAAATCAAAGTCGACAAAATCGAAATAAATTTCCGGAATATCAGCAGCAGCATCCACTGTATCGCGGAAATCCCCGAACCGGATGAAACCGTTCCTGCGGAAGCCCTCCCGAACGGCGGCGTTTTCTTCGAACAGTCCGGTATCCGTATCATGTTTGACGAAATGACGACCCGTCTCAACGATGAGAATACCTACGAAATCGTATTCCGGCGTGCAAATCCGATCGGACTGGATTTTGAGGAAAACGTGACCGATGTCTCGTTCTTCCCATCTTATTATGAACCGGAAAAGGCCGCAGAACGCGCGAATATCTATACCGGCAGTTATTCCTCCGAAAAAAATTCCGAAACCGGCAGCCGCATCTGGTACTGCAGCATGCCTATTCACGGTACGGGAAAATCAAAGAAAAAAGGACTCCCTCTCACCTTCGGTGATGAAGTCCTGATGTGTCTCAACATGCTCCGTCTCACCGTCGACGGTGACTGGCATATCGACTTCACAACCGAAAAAACGGACTGAAAATACTCCAATCCGCACAAAATTATATTTTCCCTTTTCCAGCTCAAAGGTTTTTGAAAAGGGGGTGTGG
>JBGVOJ010000593.1:0-6193 GCA_045126415.1 Eubacteriales bacterium
AGTCCCTGATTGGCGATGACAACGGAAAGCTGAGACTCCCCACCAGCCATAACCTGAGCGTGATAACAACCGCCGCACGTCATGGGGTGAGAGGTTCCTTTGGATGTACGAGTGCCTGCCAGGGCAATCTTGCGGGAATAAAAATCAAACAAATTCAAAGGATTAAATCCGGAGCTGACAGACTTCGGACATACAGGTATGTCCCCGAACACCGCTGTCAGCTCTTCTTTTAAGACTTTGAAGCAATTCATCCCGGAGGTAAGATTATGAGTATAACCACCATTGCTCAGCGCGATGCCTACAAAATTATGCTGAAGGAATATCCGGACATTCTGAGTGTGGAACAGGTCAGCGAAGTTCTCGGCGTCAGCACCAAAACGTGCTATAAAATTCTGCGGAACGGTGACATCTGCTCTCTCAAAGTCGGACGCTCCTACCGTATCCCGAAAGCACATCTTTTCACCTATCTCAGCATCGGCGGAGATACAAAAGATTTATAGAAAAATTTTTACTGCAAGCAGTGACATCCTTTACAATCCTGCTCTGTCAAGGTATAATGATGGTACGTTGACAATAGGTGTTATCTGCTTACCAACAAAAAGGAGGAAACCATTATGGTAGCAGGACATCTCAGTGAGAAAAAAGGATACTATTACGCCGTAATCACCTATTACGACCGTAACGGAAAAAGAAAATTCAAGTGGATTCCCACCGGTCTTCCGGTGAAAGGAAACAAGAAAAAAGCCGAAGCCTTCCTGTTGGAAACCCGCCGTGACTTCCAGCCGCCGGAACCGGACAAACTGCTCGGCGACGACATTCTGTTCGCAGATTATATGGAACAGTGGCATGAGATTGTGAAAAGCACAATTTCCATTTCAACCTATTCCTCGTACTCCAAGTGCGTGAAAGGCATCATTTCCCCCTACTTCCGGGAACGTAAAATTCTTCTCCGGAATCTTCAGGCGAAAGATATTCAGAATTTCTATTTATAGGAGCTGAAGCGTGTCAGCGCGAATTCCGTCATCCATTATCACGCCAACATTCACAAGGCTCTCAAATATGCCGTGAAGATTGATCTGATTGATGTGAATCCCGCAGACAAAGTGGAACGTCCCAAAAAAGAAAAATTCGTCGGCAGTTTCTATGATGCCGACGAAGTCAATCGTCTGTTTGAAATTACGGAAGGAACCAAACTGGAAATTCCGGTTCTCCTCGGAGCATTCTATGGTCTGCGCCGCAGCGAAGCCATCGGTCTGAAATGGAGTGCCATTGACTTTGACCAGAATACGCTGACGATCCAGCACACCGTCGTACAGTGCAACATCGACGGTAAACGCGAACTGATCGCCGCAGACACGACGAAAACCAAATCGAGTATGCGTACCCTTCCCCTCGTCCCGTTCGTCCGTGACCGTCTGCTGGCTCTCAAAGCAGAACAGGCAGAAAACCGTCGGCTCTGCGGCAGATGTTATAACCGTGACTATCTCGAATACATCTGTGTGAACGAAATCGGCGATCTCATCAAGCCCAGCTATGTGACGGAACAGTTTCCAAAGCTGCTGGACAAGTACGATATGCGCCGTATACGCTATCACGATTTGAGACACAGTTGTGCCAGTTTGCTTTTGAAGAACGGTGTGCAGATGAAGGAAATCCAGGACTGGCTCGGACACAGCGATTTTTCCACGACGGCGAATACTTATGCACACCTCGACTACTCTTCCAAGCTGACATCCGCAGACGCAATGCTGGATGGTCTCGGCTTCGGAAAATAGTCTGAGTTCTCTCCAAAATCGGCGTTTTTTGGAGAGAACTACTCTACAACAACGGAACAGATTCAAAAAATCAAGAAATCTCCCGTCAAAAGTGCTGAAATTGCAAAGAAAAAGTCGGCAGCTTTTGAAACTGCCGACAAATTTTGGCGGAGAGAGAGGGATTCGAACCCTCGTGAGATTGCTCTCAAACTGATTTCGAGTCAGCCCCGTTATGACCACTTCGATATCTCTCCGAATATTGTCCCATCCATCAGCACCCCGAAAAATGGAGAGAACTGATGGAGAGAACTCAGAATGCTATGAAATTGTGTGACCTCGAAAAAACGAGGAAATACGAGAAAACCAGAGAAATCAAAAGATTCTTTAAAAGGTCTTTCCCGAACGAAAAGACGATTTCGAGTCAGCCCCGTTATGACCACTTCGATACGCTTCCGGATGCCGTGACTGTTTCCAATCACGTGCGTTATATTATACCACATCCCATGTGGTTTTGCAATACATTTTCAAAAAATTATGGCATTTTTCTTCCGTTTACCGGATCAGATTCGCCATCGCTTCCGAGAAATCCTTCTCGCTCATCCGGTTGATCGCACCAATGACCCGCACGTTCATATCGTCCGCACGTCCTTTGATGTTCGCGGATGCCGCGTCTCCGCTGTACGCACGGTCTTCCGGATCGAAAAACGCCGTCGCCGCCAGCGCGCATTTCGCATATTCCACGCCAAACTTCTTCGCCACGGTATTCAGCTTGTACAGCTCGTCCGTTTCCACGTCGCCGTTCTTGCAGGAGACAAACACCGGAATCATGCCGGCCATCAGCATCACGTCAATCTCGTTGCGCGTGGTGTCAATGTCCTCGTTCCAGCCGAGGATGATGCCCGTCGTCGCGCTGTCGTACACCGGAACGCCGTTCCGCTCACACTGCAGCGCGGTCTTGTATGTATAATATTCGAACAGCGAACCTGCCTTGGTCAGACAGTCCTGAAGCACTTTATTTTTGTAACGGAAAACGGTGATTCCGCGTCCGGTAAGCTTCTTCTCAATCTGAATGTATCCGCCGTCCGTAATATTTTCCCACAGTTCCCGATCGATCCCGCCTCTCCGGCCAATGTCGTCGTTCGCGATGGAATACAACCCCTTTTCAGCAGCATACTGGCTCTCACAGCCTGAAAAACGGTTGATCTTCGCGTTCCATCCGCTGCAGTCACGGCGGCAGATCTGCCAGAGCTTATCAATGTCTTCACAAACCGGATCGTCGCGGCGGAAGGTATGGGAGGTGCCGTAGATCCGTCCGCCGTGGAGGAAAACATTCTCCTCCGCCGTCAGATACACCTGACTGTTTCCCGAATAATCCATCACCGTCCGCTCGATTTTCCGGCGTCCGTCTGCGGCTTTTTTGAAATCAAACCATACCCCGCGTCGGCTGACTGCGTTCATACGGAATGCCGAAACGCACAGATCGGTGCTGCCGAGGACAATACCGAGTGCCACCAGCGCGCCTTCATCCCCGCCGGAAATGTCAATGACGTAGTTGTCGGTCGGGTCGGAAATGATGTCGTACAGCGCGGCGACGATGGCCTCGAGGTCGTTTTTCGCGATGCTCTTCACCCGCATTTCAAGGTGAATGCCGCGTCCGCCGAGGATTTTCTGATAATTCGGGATCGCGCGGATCGCCTTGCGGGATTCCGGCGTGATGAAGACGACTTTGTCCGGCTTTAATGCAAGCGAGCCGAGAATATTCTCCACGGGGGTTTTGTCAAATAATTCGATAAGGGTCACAGTCCGTCTCCTTTGTTCTTCGGATTTATTTTTCTTCCTGCTTGAATTCGATGGAAACGCGGTCGGGGTCATAGACATAGAAATAGTGCAGCTTCGGGTCGGGACTGCGGATGTCCGACGGATTCAGCCCCATGTCAACCGCCTTTTTGTGCATCGCGTCCACGTCATCGCACGCGAAGCAGACCGTGATCCCCTTCGTTTCTGCGGTGAACGGCGCATCGTAGTGAACGATCTCAATCTGGGTATCGTCCGGCTTTTCCGCGAGCATCGCAAGCTTGTGCTTTCCCGGAACATCCTCGAAGCGGTTGACGTTCAGACCGACAAATTCGGTGTAGAATTTCAGCGACTTTTCGAAATCCTTCGTGATAATGGTGAGATGATAGAAGTGCATTCTGTTTCTCCTTTTCCGAATCAAATTTCTATATTTTTTATTATACTACAGGTTTCCCATAAAAAAACAAACTCCGTGTAAATTTTTATTTTTTCTCCTGCTTTAAAAAAATAAGTACATTCGCCGAAAAACGCCCCGGAATCCCGAATTTATTCTTGCATTTTTATGTTAAGTATGATAAAATGAGGACAATAAACAATGTACGGAACTTCAGGAAAGGACAAAAATCATGGCTGTATACCGAATCGGCTCGGTCGGACTCGGCGGCATCTCCGGCGGCGTTCACATCCCCGGCATCCGCGCTTCCGCCGACCTCAAGCTCACCGCTCTCTGCGACATTGACGAAAAACGTCTCCGCGAACGTGCCGAAGCGTACGGCATTCCCGAAGACCACTGCTTCACCGACTACCGTGATCTGATCGCCTGTCCCGACGTGGACGCGGTCGACATCTCCACGCCGAACAATGTTCACTTCGAAATTGCGGCGGCCGCTGCCCGTGCAGGAAAGCCGTACGGCATCGAAAAGCCGGTCACGATGGACACGGCGGAAGCGGTTGAACTCGCGAAGATCACAAAGGACGCTGGTGTGGCAAGTATGATCTACTTCTCGTACCGCTACAAGGCCGCCGCGCGTTATCTGCGCAGCCTCCTTCTCTCCGGACGGTTCGGCGCGATCCACCACGTCAGCATGCAGTATTATCAGGCGTGGGGACTCCGCGAAAAGAACTGCCCGCTCGTATGGCGGTATGTGAAATCCATTGCGGCATCCGGTGCGCTCGGCGACCTCGGCTGTCACGGTCTTGACCTCGTATCGTTCGTCACCGGTCAGCAGTACAAATCGGTTGTCTCCCATCTCGGTACGATCGTGGACGAACGCCGTCTTCCGAACGGTGAAGGCACCGGCAAGGTCGACGTGGACGACTTCTCGAACATTCTCGCCGAAATGACCGGCGGCATCTCCGCGACATTCCAGATTTCCCGCTTCAACTACGGACGCGGCAATTATCAGCGCATGGAAGTTTACGGCGAACGCGGCGCACTCGTTTACCATCTCGACCGGATTCCCGGCGTGGATGAACTCGAAATCGCGGACGAAAGCACCGGCGGCAAGTATGTGACGATGGAAATCCCGCAGGAAATGCGTGTCGACCAGATGCAGTCCTTCGCAGACGTCCTGAACGGCTGCGGCGACGGTCTGAATGCGGACATCAATGACGGCGTGGTCAACGAACGTCTGCTTGACGCCATCATCGAATCCTCGGAAATCGGCCGCTGGGTCACCCTGATGTAATTCACCAACAAACTTTATACCTCTTTCCAGTTTGAAGTTTTTGGAAAGGGGTTTGGGGAAAACTTTTTTTCAAAAAAGTTTTCCCCAAGAAAAAACAAAAAAATCATTATCCATAAAGGAGATACAAACATGAAAATTACGGTATGGAATGAGTTCGCTCATGAAAAGACGGATGACGTCGTAAAGGCGATTTATCCGGACGGTATCCATATGTGCATCGCGCGCTTCCTTGAAGCTGCCGGCTACGAAGTACGCACCGCGACTCTCGACGATCCGGAATGCGGTCTGACCGACGAAGTTCTCGACGACACCGACGTTCTCTTCTGGTGGGGTCATATGCGTCACGGTGCGGTTCCGGACGAAGTAGTCAACCGCGTTGCAAAGAGAGTTTACGAAGGCATGGGCATGGTCGTTCTTCACTCCGGTCACGCATCCAAGATCTTCCAGAAGCTCTGCGGCACTCCCTCGGGTGAGCTGAAGTGGCGTGAATCCGGCGACAAGGAAATCCTCTGGGTTATCGACCAGGGGCACCCCGTCACCGAAGGCATCGGCGAAAACATCATCCTCGAACACGAAGAAACCTACGGCGAACACTTCCTCATTCCCCAGCCCGACGAACTCGTTTTCATCAGCTGGTTCACCGGCGGCGAAGTCTTCCGCAGCGGCTGCACCTACAAGAGAGGCCGCGGCAAGATCTTCTACTTCCGTCCCGGTCACGAATCCGTTCCGACCTACCACAATCCCGACATCCAGAAAGTCCTCATCAACGCAGCCAAGTTCGTCTGCACCCCCAAGTCGGGCTCCTACAAGTACGGCTGGGTTCCGCCGACAGTTGAATAATTTTATTGAAGTTTCGGGGGGGGGGGGGGGGGGGGGGGGGGGGGGGGGGGGGGGGGGGGGGGGGGGGGGGGGGGGGGGGGGGGGGGGGGGGGGGGGGGGGGGGGGGGGGGGGGGGGG
>JBGVOJ010000594.1:0-12938 GCA_045126415.1 Eubacteriales bacterium
GCGGCGACGTCTGCGGAAACGCGTCCGCGAATATGTCCCTCAACTGTAATAACGTCGGCGGAGACGCTCACGCGAATATGTCCGTTCACGCCTCGGGAACCATCGGCGGCGGCAAGGCAAAGAAAGAAGAAATCGAGGCCGATTCCGACGACGAAATTTCCGTGAACGGCATGAATGTCACGATCAACGGCGATTATGAAGGCGATCTTTCCGCCGCGTGCAATATCACGGTCAACGGGGACGTCAACGGCGATATCGACACCACGGGCGACGTCCATGTCACGTCCGGCGACATCAACGGGGATGTTGACACCACCGGAAGCGTGACGGCCGGCGGCGATATCAACGGAGACATTGACACCACGGAAGCCGTCATGGCGGGCGGCGACATCAACGGAGACGTCGATACCACGGAAGCCGTCAATGTCGGCGGCGATGTCGACGGGGATATCCGTACCGACGGCGATGTGAACATCGGCGGAGACGTCGGCGGCGATGTTACGGCTGACGGCGACGTGGAAGTCGACGGCGACGTGAACGGCGATATCACGACCGACAGCGACGTGACCGTCCACGGCGACGCGAACGGCGACATTGAAGCGGAAAAGGTGAAGATTTACGGCACCGCGGACAACTACGTGGAGGAGGATGACTGATTTTCCATCAAACAACTCCCTGCAGACATTTCGTCCGCAGGGAGTTTCCGTTTTGTTCAGCCCCGTATCTGTCCGCACGCCATTTTCGTACCCGCATTTCCGGACGGCTGGGTTGTAAAATCATCGGGCGACCCGTGAACAATGACCGTTTTCCCGACGATTTCCCGCACCGTAAAGCGGTTCGTCAGGAAAACGGAAAACGCATACCCGTTTACTCCGAACAGCGGCGGCAGATCGCCCACGTGGTACGGGTGCGGACAATTGTACGGGTTGTAGTGCATCCGTACATCGACAAAAGGATCTTCACGGGTTCCGGTACAGCTGTCACCTTCGTGAATGTGGAAACCGAATACCGGACTGCGGCAAATCTCCGAAGGATTTGGTAATCCAACAAATTCCGCCGAGACCAGAACCCCGCGCGGTGTCTGATAAAAACGCACATTCCCCTGAATGCCGGGATAATCGCGGCTTCCCTGCACCATCGCCCATGCCTGCGGCCGCTGCTGCAGAAGAGATGTATAATTGAACGGGCGATTTCTGTTGTTTCTTCGATTCATGAATTTTCCTCCTCACCGGCTTTCTATGAGCATATGCGGCTGCGGCAATTGTGTGCATATGTGCAGCGGACGGCGGATTTTTTTGTTGCAATTTTGTCTCATCCATAGTATAATGGGGGCAGAAAGATACAAAACCGTCATCATACAGAAAGGAAATCCAATGAACCAGCCATTATACGATTTCATTACCGCGCACCGTCAGCGCGAATACCGGATCGATGCGCTTCCCTCACAGGCGGAACGCTACAAGGCCGAAGGTCTGTGCCCCCGTGCGCGGATGTCCGACCGCTTCTGCCGCGTGATGGACGCGGAAGTGCCGCACATCCTGCCGGGCCAGAAGATCGTGTTCCTGCGTACCGTGCCGCGTCCGTACGACTGCTTCACCGAAGACGAATGGAACACCATCCGCAGCCACCACTTCATCCACGAACAGGGCTACATCTCGAACATCTGTCCCGACCACACGTACCTCATGAAGCGCGGGCTTCTCGCCGTCCGTGAAACCGCCGACGAATACGCGAAAGCCGACATCGACGCGCTGCTCCGTCTCGTCGGACGCTACCGCGACGAAGCGATCCGCACCGGACGGGACGACGTGGCGGAAATTCTCGCAAAAGTTCCCGCGAATCCGGCGGAAACCTTCCGCGAAGCTCTGCAGTTCTTCCGCATCATCCACTATTCTCTCTGGCTCGAGGGCAACTACCACAACACCGTCGGACGCTTTGACAAGTACATGATGCCCTATCTTGAAGCCGATCTCGCTGCCGGACGTCTCACCGAAGACGAGGCGTATGAGCTTCTTCTGGACTTCTTCCTCTCTTTCAACATCGACTCGGATATGTACACCGGCATCCAACAGGGCGACAACGGGCAGTCGATGATGCTCGGCGGCACCGATCCCGCCACGGGTGCGGAAATTTACAACAAGCTCACCGCGATGTGCCTGCGCGCGTCCGGAGAACTCAAGCTGATCGACCCGAAAATCAACCTCCGCGTGACGAAGAATACCCCTCTCTGGGTTTACGAAGAAGGCACCAAGCTGACGAAAGTCGGTCTCGGCTTCCCGCAGTATTCGAACGATGACACGGTCATCCCCGCGCTGATGAAGCTCGGCTACGACAAAACGGACGCGGAAAACTACACCGTTGCGGCGTGCTGGGAATTCATCATCCCCGGAGTGGGGATGGAAATTGCCAACATCGGCGCGATGTCGTATCCGCTGGCGGTCGACCGTGCGCTGTCTTCCCTGCCGTCCTGTGAAACCTTTGATGACTTTCGTGCCAATGTCGCGGCGGAAATCACCGCGCAGTGCGACGCAATCATGGCGGGCGTAAAGAACATCTGGTTTGTTCCCTCGCCGTTCATGGAACTGCTCTACGGAGGAAAGCACATCACGGAAGGGCTGAAATACAACAATTTCGGCATCCACGGTACCGGCGTTTCCTGTGCGGCGGACTCCCTCGCGGCGATCAAAAAATACGTCTTTGACGAAAAGAAGCTGACCGCGGACGAACTTCTCGCCGCCGTCCATGCAGATTTCGAAGACTTTGACGAAACCGCGCACCTTCTCCGCAGCGAATCCCCGAAGCTCGGTACGGAAGATTCCGCGCCCGCCGACGAACAGCTTGTCTGGCTGACGGAGACCTTCTCCGGCGCCCTTGCGGGAAAGACGAACGAACGCGGCGGCATCTGGCGTGCGGGAACCGGTTCGGCAATGTTCTACCTCTGGCACGCGGACGAAATCGGCGCGTCCCCCGACGGACGGCGGAAGGGTGAACCGTTCGCGGCAAACTATTCGGCGTCGCTGTTCGCGAAGATCGACAATCCGCTGAACATTGTAAAATCCTTCACGGCACCCGACCTCGGCAAGGTCATCAACGGCGGCCCTCTGACGCTCGAATTTGACAGCAAAATTTTCGCAAGTGAAGAAAACATGACGAAAGTCGCCTCCCTCGTGAAATATTTCATCGGACGCGGCGGTCACCAGCTCCAGCTCAACGCCGTCTCCCGCGAAGCGCTGCTCGACGCACAGGCACACCCCGAAAAGTACGAACGGCTGATTGTCCGCATCTGGGGATGGAGCGCGTACTTTGTGGAACTCGACAAGGGATTCCAGGATCACGTCATCCGCCGTCAGGAATACTCCGTCTGATTCCGCAATTTTTCCATAAAAATCCACGTCTCCGGTACAGAAACGCGTACCGGAGGCGTTTTTTTGCGTTCCGCGCATAATTTTCACCGTGTCCGGGAATAGTTTCAACAGAAAAAAACATCGGAGGAACTTCATGAAAAAGATTTTCTCCCTCACTATTGCCGTTCTGATGCTGCTCACCTCCTGTGCGCAGACGGACGTAAACGACCGGATCATCCTCGGCAGCTCGACCGAACTGACCGGAGACTTCCGGTTTCCGGGATACGGCGGTGCGTCGGCCGGATCGGCGGATCAGGACATCGCGTCGCTGACCACAGGGTACGCCGTAATGGAAACAAATCCGTCCGGCGAATACGTCTGGAACGAAACCGCCGTAAAATCACACACCGAAGAGGTGATCGATCAGCCGGACGGCTCGCAGAATTACCGGATCACCATTGAACTGAATGATGGTCTGACCTTCTCCGACGGAACCCCCGTCACGGCGGACAACTACCTCGCGTATCTGCTGGCGTTTTCCACGGTCGTTGCGCGGAGTGCCGGTGCGACCGGTATGGCCGGTCAGGCATTCGTCGGGTATGCGGATTTCTTCAACTACGCCGGAGAAGGCGTGAAAGTAGATGAAAACGCCCCTGCGTCCCGCGAATTCCCGGGACTGCGACGTCTTTCCGATACCAGTTTTTCCCTCGAAGTCGACGGTGCGGCGGGGTATTATCCCTATTTTTATACCTCCACGTACGCCGCCGTCACGCCGTATGATCTCGGTCTGATTTTCGGGGACGGCGTGACGATCCGCGACGACGGAAACGGCTGTTACCTCGACGGAACGTGGTATGAGCAGAGTTCCGCAAGCACCGCGCAGTCCCTCGCGTTTGAAAAGACTGCACATATGCAGAAAGCCCGCTACGACACCGAAACCTACCCCTACACCGGCCCGTACACGGTCGCATCGTGGGACGAAGGGACACGTGAAGCCGTTCTGAAGAAAAACGACGCGTTCCTCGGCAATTTCGAAGGCCAGAAGCCGGCCATCCAGACTGTCGTCTACACACGCCTCGTCACGGAAACGCAGTTCGACCAGCTCACGAGCGGTGCGGTGGACATCCTCTCCGGCATCACCGGCGGGGACGAAACCAAGGCAGCACTCCAGCTCGTCGGGCAGGGGTTCAAAGAAAACCACTACCTCCGCGCGGGGTACGGCAAAATCCAGTTCGACTGCGACTTCGGTCCGACGCTGTTTCCGGAAGTCCGGCAGGCGGCCGCCACCCTGCTCGACCGTGCTGCCTTTGCGACAACCTTCACCGGAGGGTACGGAAAAGTGGTCAACGGCCCGTACTCTGAGGATTCGTGGATGTACCTCGCCGCACGGGATACGCTGGAGGAATCACTGAACCGCTACGACTATTCCCTCTCGGGCGCGAAAACTCTTCTGGAGCAGGCCGGATGGGTCTACAACTCCCGCGGCGAAGCCTACGCGGAAGGTGCGGACGGCGTCGACCGTGTCCGCTACAAAAAAGTCACCCGTGAGGAACTGGAATCGCTCACAACGCCGGAAGGCGTGGAAGCGACCATCGGCTACCGTTCCGTCAGCAATACGGACAACATCGTCTACAAAACGGTGGAAATCGACGGCGCGTACTATATCCCGCTGGTGCTGAACTGGTTCTCCACGGAAAACAATACCGTCTCCGACCTGCTGTCGACCATGCTGATGAGCGGCGCGGGAACGGCGTCTGCCGGTATGGTGATCCGTCAGTCCGCGGGGGATTTCAACGCCCTGCTCGGCGAACTCCACCGCGATCCGTCCTACGGCTACAGCGGCGTTGTCACGTACGGTATGTACAACCTCGCGACCGGCTTCACCAGTCCGGTGTACGACTACTCCTTCCAGTGGTCGCACGATCCCGCCTATTCCGGATTTACCGCCGCCAAACTGTACGACCCGTACGACCGTCTGTTCCCCTATTTCGCGGAGGACGGTACCCACGAACGTCTGTCGTATGAAGATGCTATGGAACACTCCGACGGAAACCTCGGCATGGACTATCTCTCGATGGCGATGGTCTACGATGCGGAAAACGAAGAGGAATACGTGCAGTGGTGGACGGCGTACATCCGGCGATGGAACGAGCTTCTGCCGGAAATCCCTCTCTACTGCAATTATTATTACGACGTCTACAACGAAAAAATACAGGATTACTACACCTCACCCTACTGGGGAACGGCGGAAGCGATCCTGTACTGCCACGGCTGAGCGCGGTAGGAGGTACGGATTTTGGGAAAATATCTCCTCAAACGGGTCGGCTACATGCTGCTGATCCTCGTGCTTCTGTCGTTTCTGATGTATCTGATCTACAACATGATTCCGTACGACCGTGCACGCGCCCTCGTGGAGGAACAGAAGGCCGTCTACAAGAACGATCCGGCGGGATTTGAAGCGGCATATCAGAACTACCGGCATCAGCTCGGGCTTGATCGCAGCGTGGTTTTCCGCTACCTCCACTGGATCGGGCTTGCCCCCATCGACGGCGTGTACGACGGTCTTCTGCAGGGCAGCTTCGGCTGGAGTTTCCAGTACAGCCGTCCGGCGGCGGAAGTCCTCGCGGAACCGCTGCGCAATACCGTCTTTCTCAATCTGTTCGCGACCGCACTCGCACTCGGTATCACGCTCCCGCTCGGCATTTTCTGCGCTGTCCACAGGGGGAGCCGCCGTGACACCGCCGTACAGATCGGCACCGTCGTCGGGTACAGTGTACCGGGTTTCATCGTTGCGATCCTGTTCATCTGTCTGTTCGCGGTGATACTGCCGCTGTTTCCCGTCAGTGGGATGAAGACCCCCGGCAGCAGCTACACCGGTCTGCGGAAATTTTTTGACGAACTCTACTATATGGCTCTGCCCATCCTCGTCATGACGTTCTCCTCGCTCGGCGGTATGACCCGCTACGTCCGTGCCGCCATGACCGAAGCTCTCACCATGGACTGTATCCGCACCGCACGTGCGAAAGGTCTGCGCGAACGGTTCGTCATCTACACCCACGCATGGCGCAACGCCCTCATCCCGATCATCACGCTGCTCATCGGGTGGTTCATCCGGCTCTTCTCCGGTTCGCTTATGATCGAAAACATCTTCGCTCTCAACGGCATGGGCAGGCTCTATATCACCTGCCTGAACGCCAACGACTACGAAGTCGTGCTGATTCTGCAGATGTTCTACGTCGCGCTTGCCCTGCTCGGCAATCTGCTGATCGATATTGCCTACGGACTGGCCGACCCGCGCGTCCGCGTGGCACGCTGAACGGAGGTGACACCATGGAAAAGAGCAACTACGCCAGTCCCGGAATGCTCGCTGTCCGGCGTTTTTTCCGCAGACCCGCCGCCTGTGCCGCACTGATCCTGCTGTCCGGAATGTTCCTGTTCGTCTTTCTCGGTCCGCTGTTTGACCCGATCGACCTGTCCTACGCCGAACCCCTGCACAAAAACCTCAGTCCGTCGTACGATATGCTGCAGATTCCGTCCCCACTGTCGGAGGATGTGCGGCAGATTTCGTCGTATTCTTCGTTCTCGCTCGGACTGGACAATGACGGAAACGTCTATACATGGGGAAAAACCTATCTCCGGGACATCGGGATCGATATGGCTGACCTTCCCGAAGAAGTCCGGAACCGTCGGATTCTTCACGCCGCTGCCGGAACCGACCACGCCGCAGCGATCGACGAAGACGGACATGTCCTCTGCTGGGGTGCCTCCGACAACGGTCAGTACGGCAGAAACGGCACGATGATCGCGACGGCCAGACAGCAGCCGGACAAACTGATCGACGGAACCATCGATGCCGCCGATGTCCGCCAGCTTATCTGCGGGAATCAGGTCACGGCAATTCTCATGAACGACGGTTCCGCGTATCTTTGGGGAAACTACAACATCGGCGCGACCAATCTGCCGTCTTTTACCGAAACACAAAATTTATCAAAAATTGTCTTTCTGCAGTCCCTCGTTACGGGAATCACGCAGGATGGAGAGTTCGTTTACGGCACCTCCGGCGTATTCGAAACCTGCGAAATCCCGAACGCCGACGGTACCACTTCCCTCGTGAATCTGCGGGAGTATATCGGTGAGCGGAAAGTACTCGACATCGCCGCGACCATGACGGACGTGTGTCTCCTGCTCGACGACGGGTCCCTCGTGATTGCCGGTACGTCCACGGAAAGTACCCGCCGCCTGCCGGAAATTCCCGCCGGTGAAACAGTCGTCGCCGTCTCGGGAGGCGCACGCCATTACGCCGCTCTCACCGACACCGGACGTGTCCTGACATGGGGCAGCAATTCCCTCGATCAGACGGACATCCCCTCCGACATGACCGAACCGGACGCGGCGGACACCATCTGGTGCGCGGGATTCCAGACCTACGCCGCCAAAGAAGGGGAAATCGAGGAAGGATGGGGCTTCCGGGGTTATCTCATGGGAACCGACGAACTCGGCCGCGACGTGTTCACCCGCGTCATGAACGGCGGACGGATGACCATGACCATCGGTGCGGTCGCCGTGCTGATTTCCGCCGTGATCGGGATTCTGATCGGCTGCATCTCCGGCTATCTCGGCGGAAAAACCGACCTTTTTCTCATGCGCGTCACCGAAATTTTCTCCGCGATCCCGTTTCTTCCCTTCGCGCTCGTCCTCTCCGCCATCCTCCGTCAGACCGACGTGAAGGAGGACACGCGGATTTTCCTCATCATGGTGGTGCTCGGCGTTCTGTCATGGCCGGGACTCGCCAGACTCATCCGCGGACAGGTACTCGCCGAACGGGAAAAGGAATTTGTCCTCGCGGCGCAGTCGATGGGCGTTCCAGAGAGCCACATCGCTTTCCGGCACATCCTGCCGAACGTCATTTCCGTCATTCTCGTCTCCCTCACGCTCGATTTCGCGGGATGTATGCTGACGGAAGCGTCTCTGTCGTACCTCGGCTTCGGCGTACAGCTCCCCCGTCCGACGTGGGGCAATATGCTTTACGGCTGCAACAATTCCATCGTCATCCGGTCGTACTGGTGGCGGTGGGTCTTCCCCGCACTGTTCCTGTCCGTGAGCACCATCGCGATCAATGTGATCGGCGACACCCTGCGCGACATTCTCGACCCGAAATCGGAGGTGGAAAAATAAAATGGATGAAAAAGACGACGTTCTGCTGCGAGTGAAGAACCTGCACACGTATTTCAGAACCCGCGCCGGCATCGTGAAAGCTGTGAACGACGTGTCGTACGACCTGCACGCGGGACGCACGCTCGGAATCGTCGGAGAATCCGGCTCGGGGAAAAGCGTCACCGCCATGAGCATCCTCCGCCTGCTCGACGCAAACGGGTACATCGAATCGGGGGAAATCCTGTTCCGGGGACAGAATCTCGTCACCCTGCCGATGCGGGATATGTACGAAATCCGCGGGAACCGGATTTCCGTGATTTTCCAGGAACCGATGACCAGTCTGAATCCGGTGTTCAGCGTACAGCGGCAGCTTTCCGAACCGTTCCGGATCCATCAGGGAATGAACGCAAAACAGGCGGCGGATGAAGCACGGTCGATGCTCGAAGCCGTTCACATTCCGAATCCGGACGGAGTTCTCAGGCAGTATCCGCATCAGCTCTCCGGCGGAATGCGGCAGCGGGTCATGATCGCGATGGCCCTCGCCTGCAAACCGGATATCCTCATCGCGGACGAGCCGACGACCGCGCTCGACGTGACGATTCAGGCGCAGATTCTCCGGCTGATGAACGAACTCCAGCGCGAAAACGGTACGGCGATCCTCTTCATCACGCATGACCTCGGCGTCATCAATGAAATGGCGGACGACGTGGTCGTCATGTACTGCGGGCAGGCGGTCGAGCAGGCGCCGGCAAAGCTGATTTTCACGGACTGCAAACACAGCCATCCGTACACGGAAGGACTGATGCTCTCGATCCCGCGTCTGAACGACACACGGAAAAAGCTCGATCCGATCCCCGGTGCCGTCCCGCATCCGCTCGATCTGCCGAAGGGATGCAAATTCGCGCCGCGCTGCAGATACTGTACGCAGAAGTGCATCGATGACGAGCCGGAGCTTCTTCCGGTCACGGAAAATCAGAAAATCCGGTGTCATTATCCGGCGAAAGCGGAAAGGAGAAGCGCGGAACATGAAAAAATTGCTGTCCATCCGTAATCTGAAAAAGTACTTTCCGCTGTCGAAAAAGAGCATTTTCCAACGGGAAGTACGGTATGTCCGTGCCAATGACGACATTTCGCTGGACATTTACGAAGGCGAGACCTTCGGTCTGGTCGGCGAATCCGGCTGCGGCAAATCGACCTTCGGACGCGTGATACTCGGACTCTACCCGCAGACCTCCGGCAGCACGATTTATTACGGACGTGACGAAAACGGCATCGACCTCGCAAAGCTGTCCCGCGCAGAGATGCGCCCGCTGCGCCGGGATTTACAGATCATTTTCCAGGATCCGTATTCCTCCCTCAATCCGCGCATGACGGTCGGGCAGATTCTCGCGGAAGGCCCGCTCACGCACGGAATGTTCCGGCAAGGGGATATGGCATTGAAGGAACATGTCCTGCGCGTCATGGAGGAATGCGGACTGCAGGAATTCATGATTTCCCGCTATCCGCACCAGTTTTCGGGCGGTCAGCGGCAGCGGATCAGCATTGCGCGCTCCCTCGCCGTACGTCCGAAATTTGTGGTCTGCGACGAGTGCGTGTCCGCGCTGGACGTGTCGATCCAGTCTCAGATTCTCAACCTTCTGCAGGATTTAAAGGAACGGGAACGGCTGACGTATCTCTTCATCTCGCACAATCTGTCCGTCGTCCGCTACATTTCCGACCGGATCGGGGTGATGTACCTCGGACGCATGGTCGAAATCGCCCCGACGGACGCGCTGTTCGATCATCCCGCACATCCGTACACCGCCGCGCTGCTCTCCGCCATCCCGACGACCGATCCCGATTCCGCGGGAAACAACGGGGAACGCATCCTGCTCGGCGGCAATCTGCCGAACGCCGTCGATCCGCCGCCGGGATGTCCGTTTCATCCGCGCTGTCCGCAGGCCTGTGACCGATGCCGGGAGGAAATTCCACCGCTTCTGGAGATCGCACCGGGACATTTCGCCGCCTGCCACCGGTCTCCGCCGCAGTAAGACCGAAGGACACCGTATTTTTTGTATACGGTGTCCTTTATTTTGTTGAAATTTGCTCTTTTATCGGGGCGAAAAGTGTGGTATACTATAGATTAATGATAAACTGGATAAGTCTAACTATACAAACGGAGAATACAGCCCATGTACCATATGAAAGAAGTCATCCTCTGCAAATACGGCGAAGTCATCCTCAAAGGCACCAATAAGAAAACCTTCGAAAATCAGCTGATGCAGGAAGTGCGCCGCCGTGCCGCTCTCGTCGGCAGCTACACCGTCCGCTACAACCAGAGCACCGTCTACGTGGAACCGAACAACGAAGAAGCGGAAGATATGCTCGATGTCATGTATGCCCAGATCGGCAAGGTCTTCGGCTTTGCGGGCATCTGCCGTGCGGCCGTCTGTGAAAAGACGCTCGAATCCATTCTGGAAAAAGCGAAGGAATATCTGCCGGAAAAGCTCGCGGGCTACAAGACATTCAAATGCACCGCGAAGCGCAGTGACAAGATGTTCCCGCTGTCTTCGCCCGAACTCTCCGGCGAAGTCGGCGCGGCGATTCTCGAAACCATTCCGGACATCACCGTTGACCTGAAAGATCCGGACATCATCGTCAAGATCGAAGTCCGCGAAAGCTATGCGTACATCCACGCCGGACAGGACCGCGGTGCGGGCGGTATGCCCCTCGGCTCTGCGGGACGCGGTATGCTCCTGCTCTCGGGCGGCATCGACTCTCCCGTTGCCGGCTACATGATGATGAAGCGCGGCATGACCGTGGACTGCGTGCATTTCGAAAGCTTCCCGTACACCAGTGAAGCGGCGCGTGAAAAGGTGCTGACCCTCGCATCCGAGCTGACCGAATACTGCGGTAAGATCAAAGTACACGTCATTTCCCTGACCCACATTCAGGAACTCATGCGCGACAACTGCGAAGAAGACTACTTCACGCTCCTTCTCCGCCGCTTCATGATGCGTCTGGCATCGAAGTGCGCAGCGGAAAACAACTGCGACGTTCTCGTCACCGGCGAATCCCTCGGTCAGGTGGCGTCCCAGACCATGAAGGCCATGTGCGTGACCGAAGACGCGGCAGATCGTCCGGTCTTCCGTCCCTGCATCGGTATGGACAAGGAAGAAATCATCCGCATCTCCCGCGAAATCGGCACGTTTGCAACCTCCATCCTCCCGTTCGACGACTGCTGTACCGTCTTCACCCCGAAGCACCCGCGCACCCAGCCCGAACTCGCAAAAGTCCTGGTCGAAGAAGAAAAACTCGCCGTGGACGAACTCGTCGAAGAAGCATGGCTCACCAGAAACACCGTCGTACTCCATCAGGAACTGTAATTCCATCATACGCCCATATAAACCACCCACACTCAACAACAACGAGGTACATCATCATGAAAAGAGACGAATACAGCCTTGCGCTGCTGTGTGACTTCTATGAACTCACCATGAGCCGCGGTTATTTTGAGACCGAAATGCGCGACCGTATCGCATATTTCGACGTATTCTTCCGCCGTGTTCCGGACGGAGGCGGCTACGCGATCGCTGCCGGTCTGGAGCAGATCGTCCGTTACATCGAAGACCTCCGTTTTACCGACAGTGACATCGAATATCTCCGCGGAAAGAACATTTTCTCCGAAGAATTTCTCGAATACCTTGCCGGATTCCGCTTCACCGGCGACATCTGGGCAGTTCCGGAAGGCACGGTCATCTTCCCGGGTGAGCCGATCCTCACCGTCCGTGCCAACACCATTGAAGCACAGCTCATCGAAACCTATGTTCTCCTTGCGCTGAACCACCAGTCCCTCATCGCGACCAAGGCGTCCCGCATGGTCCGTGCGGCACAGGGCCGTCCGATCTCCGAGTTCGGCAGCCGCCGTGCGCACGGCGAAGACGCAGCCGTTTACGGTGCGCGTGCGGCGTACATCGGCGGATGCACCGGCACGGCGTGCACCCTCTCCGACAAGCTCTACGACGTTCCGGCGGGCGGCACCATGGCGCATTCGTGGGTACAGATGTTCGACAACGAATACGAAGCATTCTCCACCTACTGCCGTCTCTATCCGAACAATCCGACCCTTCTCGTTGACACGTACAGTGTCTTCGGCTCCGGCATTCCGAACGCCATCCGCGCCATCAAGGATGTTCTGTGGCCGCAGGGTCTGAAAAAATGCGCGATCCGCATCGACTCCGGCGACATTGCGTACCTCTCCAAAAAGGCGCGCAAGGCACTCGACGAAGCCGGACTGACCGACTGCAAAATCATCGTTTCCAACTCCCTCGACGAATACATCATCGGCGAACTCATCGCGCAGGAAGCCTGCGGGGACGCTTTCGGGGTCGGCGAACCCCTCATCACCGCAAAGAGCGACTCCGTCTTCGGCTGTGTATACAAGCTCGCGGCTGTGGAAGA
>JBGVOJ010000595.1:0-1704 GCA_045126415.1 Eubacteriales bacterium
AGGAAAGGGGAAACGGTCGCTTTTTGAAAAAACTCCGCACAACACAAACCCGCTGTTACAGATTAAAAGGTTTTGAAGGGAGTTTGAGGGGAACTTTTTTAAAAGTTCCCCTCAAGAAAGAAAAACAATATTTGATGTTAAGCTTCAGAAACAACAGCCTGCATCTTGCGGGCCCAGTCAACGATCGCCTGACGTTCTTCGAGAGTGATCTTCTTGCCGAAGATACCGCACTTCTTGAGGTAGTAAGCTTCTTCGAGGACGTTGGTGCCTGCCTGCTTGAGGATGTTGCGGAGGGTAGCTTCGCCTGCGCTCTTTTCGGGACCGTCGATGATGAGAGCGACGTTCTGTGCGCGGTTCGGGTAGAGTTCGCTGCAGAAACGTCTTACAGCGTCGTTGGGTTCGCCGTTCATGGTGACAACGATGAGAACGAGACGTTCCTTGTCTGCCGGGTATGCCGGGGGAATATCGTTTACGAGACAGCCGCATGCCTGTCCGATTGCTTCTGCGTAGGTTACAACCTTACCCTTCTTGGAAGAGTACATAACTCTCATTTTCATAGCCATAATAATAAGCCTCCAAATACATTAATGTTGAATTGCAACTATTTTATATTATAGCATACGACGTATGAATTTTTATAGGCAAATCCAACATTTTCTGTAACTTTGTAGGAATGAACAAAAATTATGCGGAAATCTTTCGCCAAACGGAAATATTTTGGTGGTATTTTATAGTGTTTTCCCCTGCTTGTGCCGGGTATTTCGGAACGGATGAAATTCTTCAAAAATTTACTCTGTCCGCGGTCCGGACACAGTGGAACCGGTAAATAAAAATTCCCGTATTGACAGGAACGGGCGAGTGTGATAAACTAAAGATAACCAAAATCATCGAAAGGCAGATTATAACGATGCTTATTACCGTTATTGGCAGAGGCCATTCCGGCACCCGTTCCATGTCCCACACCCTCACCGCAAGCGGCGTGTACATGGGTGAACCCCTCAACGGCTCCGGCGACCTGATTCCCCCCGAAAAAATGTACGACGCATGCCGCGTCTTCGCGAAGTACGTGAAGTACGAAGGCGACAACAAGTGGGATTTCAGCAAGGTGCAGACCTGCCCCATCCCGACCGAATTCACCACCCTCATCGAAGAATACCTCCACAGTGTTCTGAACTCTCCCGCCGAAAACAAGGGCTGGAAGATTCCCGAAACCACCCTCGTTTACCCCTGGATCGTCCGTATGTTCCCGGACATCAAGTATATCTTCTGGGTACGTGACCCCCGTGACTGCATCCTCGGCGGCCATGTCACCGACGACCTGAATACGTTCGGTATCCAGTACGAGAAGACCGACGATGTCCGCCGCAACCGTGCGCTCAGCTGGTACTATCAGCGCGAAATCGTCCGCGCAACGCCCGCACCGAAGAACGCGCTCTACGTCCGCTTCGAAGATATGGTCTTCGACCAGGACAATACCCTCGCGCGCATCTCCGACTACCTCGGTATCCCGATGGCAAAGATCGAAATGCGTCCCGACTCCGTCGGCCGCTACAAGACCGACACCGGCATCCACATGTACGACTTCTTCGAAGGCGACATGAAGGAACAGGGTTACGAATTTGAATAAGTGAAATTTATCGGGGAAGGAACTTTTTGAAAAAAGTTCCTTCCCCGAACCCCATCTTCAAAAACTTTTATACAAAA
>JBGVOJ010000596.1:0-2632 GCA_045126415.1 Eubacteriales bacterium
AAATCCCTTTGCGGTGAACCACACGGTTCCGTTGTCGCCCGCCTTGCTTGCGTAGTTGTCCAGCTCGACCATGAAGTCCGCGTCGACAGCGGGGTTTTCCTTGCCGTTGATGATGTTGATGCGGTCTTCGTTGACGGTGACTTTTTCGATGAGCATGTAGTTGCCGCGGTAGTCACCGTTCAGGTAGACGTCAACCGGACGGCAGTCGGGTGCCCATTCGATGCCGTCCATGTTCCGCTGGAGCCAGAACGCCGCGTGATTGCGCAGGAGGGACTGGTCACAGTGGTTGGAGACGAGAACCCAGTTCTTGCTCTTGCCTTCGCCGAGACCGCCAAGCTTCTGCCCTTTCGTAAAGCGGATCGTGTAGGACTTCTTCGGCCATCCCATCGACGCGTTGCCGCGGCACTTGATCGTCGCGGTTTCCTCCGCTATGAGATAGCGTTTTTCAATATTGTCCACGCTGATCGTGCAGTCAACGGTACGCCAGTCGGATTCGACGGACTTGCCGTCCGCCGTGGTGATATAGACCACCGGACAGGAGTCGATCACCTGTTCGAAAATTGCGTAGATCGTCTGGCTTTCCGTCACGGATATCGGACGGTGAACGGCGTTTTTCGTGCCGTCGCTCCACTCGACAAACTGATAACCGGATGCCGCGACCGCTTCCACCGCCGTACCTCTTTCCCCATTCAGAAGAGTCTGGGAGGCGATGCCGGAGATGTAGCCGGAATCTGCGGGAGATACCTTGTAATTCAGGATGTATTCCTCTTCCGGGACGGCGAGCTGTGCTGCCGTGGTTTCGACAGCGGCTTCTTCGATCACGGGGCTTTCCGTTGTTTCGTCGCTGTTTGCCGTTTCGGAACAGGACGGCAGCAGGAAGATCCCGGTCAGGAGAACAGATGCGAGAGCTGTATGTAAAATTCTCTTGAGACGCATGAAATTTCCTCCGTTTGAATAAAATTGTATGAACGCCGGGGGCATTTTTCGCAAATACACTATATTGATTCATTATATATGATTTTTACAATATTGTCAATGTTAAAACGGAGATTTTCATGAAAATACTCGAAATTTTGTCGGAAGGACTGGGGGGGCTGCTGACTCCGGCCGTCCTTCTGCTGTCCGCGCTGCGTCTGCTTCCGCACCTGCCCATGCGCCGCCTGCTGTGTCCGAAAACCTTCCTGCATACCCTGTGCGACCTGCCGGAAGATGCGGAAACCACCCCGTTTGCTTCCCTCTCGATGGCTCTGGCGGGAACACTCGGCGTCGGAAACATCACCGGAGTTGCCTCCGCGCTGATTTCCGGCGGTGCGGGTGCCGTATTCTGGATGTGGGCGGGCGCCGTCGTTTCGATCGTCGTAAAATATGCTGAGGTCGCACTCGCCGTGAAATACCGTCGGACGGACAAAAACGGACATACCGGCGGCGCGATGTACTACATACGGGACGGTCTGTCCGGCACGGGACATCTGTCCTTTCCTGCGGCGGCATCTCTCGGCTCGGTGTTCGCCGCCCTCTGCTGCGTGAACTCGCTTGTCACCGGCAACATCGTCCAGTCGAACGCGGCGGCGTGCATCTTTCCCGAAAGGCTGCGGCTGACCTGCGGAATCATTCTCGCGGTTCTGATAATTCTCTCCTTATTATATGGCAGGCACAGGATCGAAAAAATCACGGCAAAGCTCATGCCGCCGCTGACTGCAGTCTGCATGCTCATCTCCGTGACAATTCTCGTCCGCAACGCTTCCCTTCTGCCGGAGGTTTTCGCGGATATTTTCCGTTCGGCGTTTGCTCCCCGTGCAGTCTTCGGCGGGACGGTCGGGTTTACGGTAAAGGAGGGCATCCGGTTCGGCATCATGCGCGGAATTTTCTCAAATGAAATCTATATAATAGGGCTAGGACATAACCTGTCGAAACGGGAAGTGTTTTGGCCTTATTTTTATGGATATGGAGGAATTCAAAATGACAGCCGATACGATTGCATATCTCCCTCTGGATTTACTGCACCCCTGCCCTGCTCACCCCGTCAAACTCCGTGACGACAATGCCATGCGGGAACTTATCGAAAGTGTATGTACCCGAGGAATCATCCATCCCATCATCGTCCGCCCCGCAGAGTACGGCTACGAAATCATCGACGGAAGACGCAGAGTGGACGCCTGTACGGTTACCGGAATGGAGACTGTCCCTGCCATCGTCCGTGAACTGGATGACGATCAGGCAATCATCGACCTCATTGATTCCTGTATTCAGCGGGAAGAAATTCTCCCCAGCGAACGGGCAGCCGCCTATCGGATGAAACTGGAAGCAATAAAACGTCAGGGTGCACGACATGATTTAACTTCCCGACAAGTTGTCGGAAAGTCGGAAGCTGCCGATATCGTCGGAGCGGAAACAGGTGAAAGCGGCAGACAGGTTCAGCGGATCATCCGTCTGACCGAGCTTGTCCCGGACTTACAGCAGATGGTGGACGACGGCAGAATTGCCATGACCCCTGCAGTGGAACTCTCTTACCTGAAGCCGGAAGAACAATCCATGCTGGTGGAAACCATCGACTGCGAACAGGCAACACCGTCACTCTCGCAGGCACAACGGATGAAGAAACTGAGTCAGGACGGAGTTCTCTCCGATGATA
>JBGVOJ010000597.1:0-1639 GCA_045126415.1 Eubacteriales bacterium
ACTTTTCACGTTCCGCAGACGGATTTCCGCTGCGCCGGACTGAAGATAGCGGTCTGTTTGATTCGGCGGGCAGTTCGGTCGGACAGTAAATCCGTCCTGCATAGGGATAACAAGGTCGGTTCCGGCATAAACGATGGGAGAGCTGGTGTACGTTTCATGCAGACAAACCGACGACGGATCGTCCGGTGTATTGATATGGGTTTCGGGGATGGTATACTTATATTCCATGGAATTCCTCCGATGCAGCGTTTTGCTTTATTTTAGCATGTTCTCTGACGATGCGCAAGGGATAAAACGATTCTAACGATTCTTTCCGTCTGTCCTGTCAATCTCGATTTCTATATAGCGGCTCTGGAAATGAATCTGTACAATCTCACCTTTCGGATTGCGGAGATGTAAATGGAGGAAATCCGTTCCGTCGTAAAAGGATTCAGTGAACAATATCGGTTCGGTAGAACCGGCGGCGAATTCGGCAAACCATTCCGGAAAATGTTCATTCAGATTCTCTTTTTCAAGCACACCTATCCGGATTGTATACGGTTTGTGGATGTGCAGAAAAAAACGGTTGGTGCGCGGGATAACATTCGTGTACAGCCGGCGTCCGTCGATGAAGCCGCCCCACATGGTCAGCGTGAGTTTTTCGGTATCCTCATGTGCGGCATGGATGCTGGTTTCGTTGAAGTCGTAATCGTCACGGAACACGCGGAGGTATTTGTCCCATCCGGCAGCGGCGACTTCTTCGTAGGAAACTTCTTCAAACACAATTTGATCAGATTCCGGCGGAAGAAGGACATATTTGCTTTCATTCTTGATGTCGTCCGGATGGTTCCAGAATCCGCCGTCGAACAGACAGATCACGCAGACGAGGCGGTTTTCCGGAACATAGCGGACGATCCGGATGAATTCCTGAAATTCATCGCAGAAGCCGACAATGTTGTATTGGTTACAAGTGTTGAAACGTCTTCTCATAGAGCTCTCCTTTCCCTTGCTACAGTTCAATTATAGCAGGTATAGAATCCGTTGAACCACGGCGGGGTTTCGATATCTGTGATGTGGTATTTCTGGAGTTCGTCGTACATCCGGTCAATGCAGTCGAGGGAGTATGCGACAAATTCGTCGAGTGCACGCTGAGTGGTCAGATGGCTGTGCATCTGGAACAGCATCCGTGTGAAGTTCACGCCTTCGTACATAGCGTTGCAGGTTGCCGACTGCAGAAGGGTTTCGCCGTCCACGCCGATTTCTCCCGTACGGCTGCAGCCGAGGTAGACCGTCATGACGTGATTGCGTTCGTTCCGGCGTTCAAGAAAGACTCCGACGCCTCGTCCGGTTTGGATTTTGTAGTGTTCCGCGGCATCTGCACGTTCCAATGCGGTTTTCAGCCGTACGCTCTTCCCTGTTTTGCTCCGGTCTTCGGACGGCGGATGGTACAGACCGCGTCTGCGAAAGTCGAACTTCAGTTTCGGAAAGTCGAGCGGCATTGCATGTTCTTCCTCAGTGAGCGCGGATTGCATGAGCTTGTCACGGTAAGGATGACAAAATGCCTCCGTGAAAACTGCCGCGATCCGGTCGGATGTGTCGGACAGATCATCCACAACAATGTTCAGCGTGATATATTTTCCGCCGAAAAGAACAATACAGT
>JBGVOJ010000598.1:0-3109 GCA_045126415.1 Eubacteriales bacterium
ACCGCAGGTCGTAGAAAAAGTAGACGAAGAAGGAAATGTAACGGTAGGCGAGATCCGTGATGAAAGCGGGGAAGTTGTTGCCGGTGTTCCGGCCGGTGCGATCACCATCACACCGATTTCCGCCGTAAAGACCGCATCCACGGCAGTGACCACCGAAAAGCCGGAAACAGCATCGGCACCGGCAGTGGATGCCAAAGTAGAAGAAAGCCTGAAAGCGGTGGAAGCAGAAATTACGGCAGAATTCGAAAAGGCGGCGGACAGCGAGCTGGTGCAGACAGTATCCAGAGAACTGAACGGTGCTCCGGCGGAAAATATCGTGGTGTCAGATGTATTCGCGGTAACGGCCACACCGGAGATCGAAGAAGTACTGGCATCGGGAGCAACCCTTTCTGTAGCGGTGACTTCGCAGAATATTACCAAGGAAGATGAAACGAAGATCGCCATTTATCAGAAAGACGCCGTTACGGGAGAGTGGAAGCAGGTTCCTTTCACGATTGCGGAGGATGGTGTCATCACGCTTGAACTGACGAGTGCGGGTGAAGTAGTTATTTTCCGAGACAACGAAGCTGCGCCTGTAACCCCCGAGGAAGCACCGGTATCCCCATCCACAAAAGGCGACCGTGCCCTTGCTGCCAAGAAATCATTCATTAAGAGACATTGAGTACAATCAGTACAGCTTTTGTCGGTGATTGAAAAATTTCAATAAAAGAAGAGGAGGGACTTTTTGAACAAAGTCCCTCCTCTTTGCGGATATACATATCGAACTCACGTTATTCATATGGAGGATGAAGTTTTATACGATGCAGCGGCGGCAGAAGTTCGAGAAATTTTTTCTTCTCCGGAAACCGGTGTCTGCGGGGTGCGGCGGAAAGTGGGAACAATCTCCATCATCTTTTGCTCAATCACGGCGGGTGAATTGCCGGGATCTTCCGCGAGGTTACGCAGTTCGTCGAGCTGATGGATAAAACAATCATAATCCATCGGGATCGTTTTTCCGATGAAGATTTTCTTGTTCGGCGTCTGATTCAGACCTTCTTCGATCATCAGCAGCTCTTCGTAAAGCTTTTCGCCGGGACGGAGACCGATGTACTGAATGTTGATATCCTTGCCGGGAGTAAGACCGGCGAGACGGATCATATTCCGCGCAAGATCGTCGATCTTGACCGGTTCCCCCATATCGAGAACGAAGATTTCCCCGCCGTTCGCCATTGCACTGGCAGTGAGAACGAGCTGGCTCGCTTCGGATATGGTCATGAAATAGCGGATCATCTCCGGATGGGTTACAGTCAGATCGTGATGTTCTTCAATCTGCTTCTTGAACAGCGGGATGACCGAACCGTTGGATCCGAGAACATTCCCGAAACGGACTGCGGCAAACGTCGTGTCCGGAGAAATGCTGTCGGCATACTGGATGATCATCTCGCACATCCGCTTGGTCGCACCCATGATATTGGTGGGGTTGACCGCTTTGTCGGTGGAGATGAGAATCATCTTTTTGACCTTGTTTTCGCGTGCCGCCATCACGGTGTTGAACGTACCGAATACATTGTTTTTGACAGCTTCGTCCGGAACGGTCTCCATCAGCGGAACATGCTTGTGCGCGGCAGCATGGATCACGATGTCCGGCCTTTCTGACGCAAAAATGGAGTTGATCTTCCCGAAATCACAGACCGTCGCAATGAAAACTTCGAAATTCAGCGCACCGCCGTACTGTCGGAGCAGTTCCTGCTGAATGGAGTAGGCGTTGTTTTCGTAAACGTCGATGATGATCAGACGTTTCGGCTGATTGGCGGCAATTTTACGGCAGAGCTCGGAACCGATGGACCCACCACCGCCCGTGATGACCACGGTCTTTCCGTGAACAAAATCAAGGATCGCCTCGTCCGCCACACGGACCGGCTCACGCCCGAGAAGTTCTTCCGGTGTGATGCTGCGGAGATTGCCGATGAGCGTTTTCTTGTCGTTGAGCTCGGTGATGGCAGGCAGCGTTTGGATCGTACAGTCCGTATTCAGACACTTTTGGAGGATGTTCGACCGCTGTTCGCTGGAAAGGGACGGGATCGCCAGACAGAGCGTGTCGATTTTCTGCTCTTTGCAGACGGATTCCAGTTCATCGATGGCTCCGAAAACACAGATCCCTCCAATCGAACGTCCGTGTTTCCGGGGATTGTCATCGAGAAAACCGACAGGAGAAAGACCGCAGAAAGGGCTTGTACGGATCTCGTCCAGGAGACGGGAACCGGCATCTCCGGCACCGATAATCAGCAGACGTCTGGCATCCGGTGATGGAGAATACAGCTTTTTGGTGTTCCGGAATTCGCGGTACAGGATACGGGATAGAGTCAGCAGAGAGGTGCAGACAAGCACACAGAAGAGATAATAGATCACGGGAATGTGATGCTTCAGCAGAAAATACGCCAGCGTGCATCCCAGAATCCCGCCGGAAATGGAGAGGCTGATGAGGTACAGGTATTCGTGGACACCGGCATACTGCCAGATGATGTTATTGAGCCTGCAGAGGATTTCGGCCAGCAGATGGACGGCGGCGATGAGCAAAAGCTCTTCCAGAAGCTCCGGAAGTGTCACGGAAGGATGTACTGTAAAAAGGTAACAGAAGAAACCGAAAAACAGGGACACACAGATGATCCCTGTGTCGATCAGATAAAGGAGTACCCGGCGATACAGAGGCTTGATGGTTGGGGCGGGAGGAGATAACATGAAGATCATTCCTGTTGTGTATAGAATCGATGATAGAAAATGGTAAAAAGCGATGCTTTTCTTCATTTTATCATAAGGGAAAGCTTTTGTCAATATGATATATAAATTGTAATTTTATGTATATGAACTGCTATACTAAAAGTGCAGTTGCCAAAGACCCAAAATCAATATTGCGAAGCAGAAACAAATATAATGATAATACGGGAGATTATGGAGCATAGTAATATTACTGCCACAATGAAAATATACAACGAGGCAACAAATAATGCCAAATATGAAAGTATACACATGTTTAGTAAACAGCTTGATTTAGAAAAAACATAATTTACGACATATTTTACGACAAAATATTTGCTTTTATTAAAACATATAAGAAATTATTATTTGCTAT
>JBGVOJ010000599.1:0-3271 GCA_045126415.1 Eubacteriales bacterium
GAAAACGACGGCAGAAGCGATTACGGCATCAGCAAGATGGAACTCTGGAAGATCACTCCGGACGGCGGCGAAACCATGCTCGCGGCTACCCATGAGGATGTACCCGATGGCGTATACAAGCTGCCGATGGATAAGTATGTCACCTTCCAGAACGGCTGCTGGATATTCCACGAAACCGGACACATTGACGGATGGTCCTCGTCCGACCTGCCAGACGACCGGATCATCGGCGCACAGGTCATGTCGGCGGATTTCTCCGAGGTACTTCTGGAGTTCGATTATTATTTCTACAATGATTTCGACGGCAGACCCGCTGTCACGGACAAAGCAATCACCATAAGCTGTCCCGTGATTTACCGGACCGCACCGAAAACCGCAAAGACCGTCCGCGGCGATATTTACCGCTGTGACGACGTCTATATCCTAGACAATACGCCGATCCACGGGGAATACACGGTCACATTCCCCGAAGGTACGGGCGATTACCGGATTTATGCCTGCAGAGTCCTCCTCTGCGACGACGGATGCGATCCTACCGATGTCCTCAGCCGCGCGGTGTGGGGATATGCTCCGGTTTACCGGATCGATCAGTACGATGAAATCGAAACTGGCGATGGATGGAACTACAGCGGACGGCAGTATTACAACATTGTCCCCGACGAAATGGCGGCGGAAATCCGTCGTCAGATGACCGAAGGCGGTGCAGAAGAGTATGAGATTTCCGAAGGACTCGGTGAACGCAGGTATATCTGGCTCCTCAATCTTGGTGAGAATATGTATCTTTACACAGTTCTCGAAGCGGCGAATTATCGCAAGGAGATGCCCGAAAACGAGAATGACCTTGTGAACGATCTCATGAAATCGGCGGTGGTCGAAGTGGAGGAATATGATCCCGATGCCGTATTCAAAAAACAGCTTGCGGAATTTGAAGCGGAAAGTCTCTGGAGCTATCCGGTCGGCGATCATGTACTCTGGTACCGTATGCTGCCCGGCGGATCGTATATGCTCTACGGGCAGAGCGGCAGGAAATTCTATGATCTGGGGCTGATTGTTCCGGAGATGCTCACCTTCGGGACAACGGAAATCATGAATACCGTTCTTCCGATTTATTGGAACGAAACCGAAACCGGATATGAGGTCTGTTTTTCATACGACATGCGGCCGCATTATTTTATAATGACGCTGAAGGAGGAAAACGGATATCTGACCCGTGAAGGGATCGAAGATATTGAAGCACGGTTTGTCGAGAAAAATCCCGCTTACCGGGAAGTGACCGTCACTGTGGATTCGCTTGCCGAACTGTCCGAATACCATGCGCGGCATATCATCAGCGACAGATTGTTCAGCTTCTACAGTGAATTCATCGGCAATACAAGTCCGATTCCCGAACTCAATACCGTAAAAATCAGCGATTTCGAGATCAGTTTCACAGTTCCCGTACAGGATATGACCACATATTTCACGTTCACCGTGGAATCATCGGGACTTGATACACTTCCTCCCGGAGAATACTACCGCGAGGTGAAGGATTTGCAGGATCTCCTGATGTTTGATCCGACGGATGAAAGTGAGAAAATCTATAAGGATGTGCCGGAGGTACGGAAACTGTGGGCATTTTTAAACCGTTCGCTTATCTGGAATACGCCGGTTTACGGCGAAGGTCTCAGCTATCCCGGCATCCACAACTACATCTGCTGGTATTACGGTGACGACTGTCAAATACCGTATGAAGACTACAAACGCATTGCCGCTGATGAATTCGGTGTGACCGATTTTCAAGAGCTTGGTACAATGAAATTCGTCTATGAGGACGGTATGATATATGAAGACTTTCCGGAAGAAATATGGGACCGCGGTCTTCTCTGGAACGGCGATGTGGTCGATGTGCTGACCGAAAAAGATGTGACCACCGTTATCATGCAGTTTTACGCGGATGTGAACAGCCTGCTGAAATCCTATAGGATCGGGTACAAGTTCGGCAGGGACGGCAAGTGGCTGGGGTATGAAATTCTCGAAACCTCGGATTACGAACCTTACGGACTTCATTTTGTCGCTGACACAGCATCGGATGATTCGCAGGTGATACGATTTCTGCCGTATTACAACGCCGCATACAATGTTATGACATGGTTCTCGGGACACGGCAGTTTCGGTGCGACTGCGGAAGATTTAAGAGAATTTTTTGGTTACAACTACATTGATGTGAGCAATTACGATGTGTTTGTATCAAACGGAATCACCGATCCCGAATCCATGCGGAACTATCTCATGACAATCTTCACTGAGAGAATGACGGAAGAACTGATGGCGAAATGTGCCGATGAAAGCTATGTACCGGCAGAAGGGGAGAGAAACCTGCCCGTGTTCCTGTTCCGCGATGGGAAAGTACACATTATCGCCGCAGCAGGAAGTTCCCGACGGCATACCGAACCCGAGTTTTCGATGAATAAAGTGACGGAGGAGGAAGCGATTCTGGCAAGCCGGATATACAGGATTCAGTATGACATTCTGCTGGGGGATTATGTCCGGTCAGATATCGGTGATCTGTATTTCTTCAAGTTTAGAAAAGCCGGAAACACATGGCTGTGCGATGAGTTCCCGGTGTTCTGGTGACGAAATGAAAACAGGCATACTGTCATGATCAGAAAAGATGGACAGTATGCCTGTTTTACTGCATTTTATAAGTGCAGATACACCATCACAAAACTCCCGCAGTCAGAGAGTTTTTCTCTTTCAATGCGTTATTGTTTCTTACCAAAATATCTGTTATACTGTAATCAACCGGTAAACAACCCTGCGCAGGACATTTTATCAACAGAAAGGGATTCATCATGAAACTGAACATCGGACAGAACCTCCGCAATCTCCGCCGCTCCGCTGATATGACGCAGGAGGAGCTTGCCGAAAAACTCGGAGTTGCCTTCCAGACCGTCAGCCGCTGGGAAAACGGCGGATCGTATCCAGACATTGAAATTCTCCCCGTCATCGCAGGCATTTTTGACGTCACCGTCGATCACCTTCTCGGAACGGATCGTGAGAAGAAACAAAAACAACTCGATGAAATCATCCGGCGTCTGCGGGATGCCATCCGTGCCCGTCCAAGTGAAGACGATACCGTCATCGAAATCCTCCGCGAACTCCGCCGGGACATGCGTCTGTATGCGGACTGTATCGGCGGAATCCATCTGGTCTGGCATGCTCTCCGCTGGTATCAGGGCAGTGCATCGCCGGAACTGCTCGAAGAAGTCCGGCTGTTCCATCAGGAATACTG
>JBGVOJ010000600.1:0-2930 GCA_045126415.1 Eubacteriales bacterium
CTCCTTTTGCTGTGTTTTTTTCTACATTGAACGTGTTGGTATCTTTATCATAATTGACAACAACAATACCATCCCTGACGCTTTTTGGGGCTCTGAGCCAATAGAAGGTTTCGGTATCGCTTTCGGACGCTCTCACCGACAGATCCCATACAATGCGCTCCGGAAGCGGATCTCTTGTGTATTGATTTACGAAGTCAACCGCGTTTGTGTTGGTTTTTTCCGATACGGCAGCTTCCCCCTGCAGCCATTCGTCCGGGTTGCCGATTACCGACTGCTGAGACCGTTTTGCATCGTTGTCACGGACGCCGTGTCCTTTCCCGACATGAAGAAATACCGTGTGGATGTATCCTTCCGGGAAATCATCCGTTTTATATTTTTCGGAAAGCTCTTCGAGACGGCCTGCAGAGCGTGCGGTTTCCTTGTGTCGGTCATAGCTCGTATCGTCCTCGCCGCACTGGAGGGAGATGGGCGTGTTGTAGAGATTCGTCAGGTTGACACCGTTCGGGTGACCGGCGGACATATTGACTGCGGCAAACCGGTCGGCAAGACGCGGGGAGATCTGATATACACCGTCACCGCCTGCCGAATATCCCATCAGGTAGATCCGGTTTGTATCAATGTTTTCGTAAATGGACAGATTTTCGATCAGTCTTTCGTAAAGCGGATAGCTTTCGTCATTGAAATGGGTGTTCCATGTATCTCTGACCCCTCTGGGTGCAACGTAGATACCGCACTCAACGCTGTCACGGTAGTAGATCTGCATATGCTGCCACTGACTGTCGTTGACCTCTTTGGGCGCACCGCCGCCGCCGTGAAGAGCGATATAGACAGGGTATCCGTTTTCGCCCGGTTCCCCGATCTTGCTGACGGTATACTTCATGGTGGCAGATCCGGACGTCATGGATTTTTTATCGGTTTCCTTCAGACGTGCAGTGTCAGCTTTTTCATTTTCCACCATCTCTTTGAAAAGAGATTCTCTTGCGTTTTTCACTGCAGGGTTGGAGTCAAGAACGATTGGTGCGGGGGTTTCTTCTGTCTTTTCTTTTTCTTCTTTCGGTTCGGCAGCTGCAGTTTCTTCTGCGGATGTGGTTTCTACAGCCGGCAGATCATAGGTCTCTGCGGGATTTTCATTATTCATAGAATTACAGGATACAAGGAGTGACATAGCTGCAATCATAGATATTACCGTTCGTTTCATTGAACTTTTACCTTTCGTCAGGATTTATAGGAATTCGTTTGGTACAGGGCTTATCCGTATATATGGATTCCATTGTACCATAGAAATTAAACTTTTGTCAATGGGATAATAACAGAATCCCACGGCAAAAGCATTTACTTTTCGGCGGAAACGGTCGTGGGGGAAATACTTTTGCCAGTAGTTTTTTCCCCCACGAAGATTAATTTCCCTGTTCGTCAGGGTTCACGGCCTGACAATGTTTTATTGATTTTTTTGACGGTTGCTTTTACACCGCTTTTCAGACCGGCGTAGGACGAAGCAAAGTCACGGTTATCGGTCTGGAAACAATTGTTGAAGAAACCGTCACGGATATCTCCGCACCACCAGGTATCCCCAAGGTCAACGGTACGGGAAGCGGAAATCAGGTCGAGCATTTCTGCGGATTCCGCATCGCGGGAATTTTTGCGCTTCAGAGCGACTTCGTAATATTCCGTAACGACATTGTTATAACCATATGAAGCCATTGCCTCAAGAAGAGCACCGGTTTCATCGGGATCCGCCATATTGATCAGACCAAACATGGCGAGAGAACCGCCTTCTACACGGCTGTAGTAATTTGCCTGTTCTTCCGTGTATTTCGGGAACGGGATGATGCCGAATTCTTCATCCAAATCACGGAAAACAGAAAGGAGATAGAACGACTGGTCAGCAAAAAGCACACGGCGTGCGCCGAACATTTCGCCGAGATTGCCGACAATATTGGTGCCTTCGGAATTGACGTACCAGATTCCGCCGTCACGCATGACATTGAAGGTCTTGTAAAGAGTGTCAAAGAACGGTTCAGATTCGTTCAGAATGAAGGTTTCCGTTTCGTCCTGTGAAATGGTACGTTCACCGAACGCGATCCAGAAGCAGGGAAGAACCTGTTTCGGTGTGCTGACAAAACCGTAGGAGTCCTTGTCGGTCATCGTACCGTCTCCATCTACTTCAAAGGTAGCCTTCTGACCCATTTCGAAAAGTTTGTCCATGGTCCAGGTACCGTTTTTGACCAGCTCATACGGATTTTCCAGAGCAAGCGCATCGATCAGTCCTTTGCTGAAGGTGATAATATGTGTCATATCATAATGAGAAAGATGATATGCGCCGTATGCAAAATATGCCTTGCCGCCGACACGGGAAGCATCGTTCATCCCTTTGTCCCAGTATGCCTTGTCGAGATCAAGATACTTCAGGTCGTCCAGACAATAGGTGAGAGCAAGATGATCGGGAGCAACATTGTCCTGACAGAAGGCGATATCGTAGGTGGAATCTCCGGCTGCAATCAGGTTTTTCAGATTGTCCGCCAGATACCATGTGTTGCTGCGTTCTTCATTTACCGCAATGCCGAACCGCTGCTCCATTGCAAGAAGCATTTCATACTGTGCGTCGTTGACATTGTCACCGGTCATTTCTTCGCCGAACACATAGGAGGAACAGTGACCTACCGACGGGGAAATGATGTTGAATTCCTTCTCAAAAGTCAGTTCGGGAAGATCGTCGGTCAGTTGCGTTTCCGGCGGTTCCGCTTCGGCAGCTTCTTCGGTCAGTTCCTCCGATACGGCAGAATCTTCAGAGACAGGGCTGTTTTCCGGATCGGTGCTCTCTGTATTTGAGCAGGCTGTCGCGGAAGCCAGCATAAGAAGTGCGAGGAGCATGGATAAAATTTGCTTTTTCATGATGGTTCTCCTTTCGTTTTTTTACACCTTCTGCTGTG
>JBGVOJ010000601.1:0-3858 GCA_045126415.1 Eubacteriales bacterium
TGCACTACATGGGAACGTCTGGAAGCGGATGCGAAGTTTGAACATCCGTATCTTTCAAAACTGATGGATTCGAAAATCGTCTGGTGTCCCGATGCAGCGGACCGGGAACGGCTGGAAGCTCTGCGGCAGTCCGTGCGGGAACAGCTTGACGCACCCTTGTCTCCCGAAGACTTCGGACATGCCGAACGTCTTCTTGCAGATGCCGAGCGGTTTTATGCGAAAGCAATGTGCGCCGATACGCTTGTCGGATGCCGCGAAAAAGCCGGAGAAGTCCTTTACTATCTGCATGACGCATTGATGCTGCTGAACAAACGGTACTATCGTCTTGGAGTACGGCGGCTGTACGAAGAACTGCGCGCGCTTGAAAAACGGCCGCTCCGCTTATGTGAGCTGACGGACGCGGTACTCGGTGCCCGCACAACAGATGCGCTGAAGGCAGCGCTCACCGCCCTGCTTCGAAAAACCGAAGCGGTATTTGAAGCAGTAAAGACCGGACTGCCGGCAGAAAAAGAACCCGTGACGGAGGAAAATCTTTGCGGAACGTACGAAGAAATGTTCTCCAACTGGCGGAACAAGATGGTTCTTGCCGCCGAAACCGGGAACCGTCTGCTGGCATTCTCCACGCTCGGCAGTCTTCATGCGATGCTTGACGATATCACGGACAGTGTGGACATCGGAAAGTATGACGCCATGTCCGGCTACGATCCCGATAACCTGTGGGAAACCGCAAAGTTTTTCGATCGGACGATTAACGCGTATCTCACCGAGTACAGAAAAGCCGGTCTGGAGGTAAAGCGTTACGCCGATATCGACGAATTCATAAAAGATTATCTGAAGTAAATCGAAAAGGATGCCCTACGGCATCCTTTTTTATTGAAAAATCCTCCGGGATATGGTACAATAGTTTCAGAAAAATTTTGTACACCGGAGGTTTCTTATGGAAAGAAGCATCACCCGTCTCGCATACGGCTACAAATTCCGTCTCTTCCCCGATGGCACCGCAGACGAAGCCGTCTACACTCCCGCGTTTGACGATTCCGCGTGGGATACTGTTCGTGTTCCCCACGACTGGGCGGCATCCGGCGAATTCGCCGAACTCAACGACGCCAGCTACCGCGAAATCGCTGCCGACGGCATCACCCGTCCGATCGAACACAGCGGACGTACCGGCGCGCTCCCGATCGTAGGTCTGGGCGTCTACCGTCTCTGGATCGACCTGCCCAAGGAAGACGAAGGCAAGGCGATCACCCTCGAATTCGACGGCGTTATGTGGGATTCCCATGTATACGTCAACGGAAAGCACGCGTTCTTCAACCATTTCGGCTACAAATCGTTCAGCGTGGACATTTCCGAATTCGCCAATTACGGCGAACCGACCCTCATCACCGTTGCCGCATCGGTCTATGAAGACTGCTCCCGCTGGTATCCGGGTGCAGGTATCTACCGCAACGTATACCTTGTGAAAAAGGCTCTGCAGCACATCAACTACAACGGCATCTGGCTCCGTCAGCTGGAAGTTGCCTGCGGACGTGCGACGTTCGAACTCTGCGTGGACTACACCGGTCCCGAAACCCTCAAATTCAAGGCAGACATCCTTGACCCGAACGGCGAAAAGGTCGCGGAAGTTGCGCACGGTACCTACCTCGGCGAGCTTTCCGACCTGTTCACCATCCAGGACGTGAAGCTCTGGGACATCGACAGCCCCAATCTTTACACCGCCGAAATCACCCTTCTTGACGAAAATGACAACGCGCTCGACAACACTTCCGTGAAGTTCGGCGCGCGCACCATCGAATTCACCGTGGATCACGGTTTCTTCCTCAACGGCCGCCATGTCAAACTCAACGGTGTGTGCAACCATCACGACCTCGGCTCCCTCGGTGCGGCCGTCAATGTCGCGGCTCTCCGACGTCAGCTCCGTCTCATGCGCGAAATGGGCGTGAACTCCATCCGTACGAGCCACAACCCGCCGTCTCCGGAACTGCTCGACCTCTGCGACGAACTCGGATTTGTGGTCATGGACGAATTCTTCGACGAATGGTACATTCCGAAGGTTGCCAACGGCTACGCGAAGTATTACCGTGAACACGCGATGCAGGATGTCATCGACGTCATCCGACGCGACCGCAACCATGCATCCGTCATTATGTGGTCGATCGGCAACGAAATCAACGAACAGGGCGATCCGGAAGGCTGGCGTGCCGCGAAGATGCTCACTGAAACCTGCCACCGCACCGACCCGACCCGTCCCACGACTGCAGGCTTCAACAACACCTGGGCGGCGTTCAAGAATCACCTCGCGGACTTCGTCGACATCGTGGGCATCAACTACAAACCGCACAATTACGCCGAATTCCACCGCGATCACCCGACTATGAAGCTCATCGGTACGGAAACCGCGTCCTGCGTCTCCACGCGCGGTGTTTATAAGCTCCCCGCGGAAATCGCGATCCCCTGCAACAAGCACGACGACCTCACCGTATCCGCGTACGACATGGAAGCTCCCGGCTGGGCATACTACGCAGAACGCGAATTCGCCGCACAGGATGATTTCGAATTCGTTGCCGGCGAATATGTCTGGACCGGCATGGACTACCTCGGCGAACCGACCCCGTACTACAACGAATGGCCGTCCCGTTCATCTTATTTCGGTGCGGTCGACATCGCTGGTCTGCCGAAGAACCGTTTCTACGGCTACAAATCCCACTGGACCGACGCAGAAGTCCTGCACATCTTCCCGCACTGGAACTGGGAAGGTATGGAAGGACAGATCGTTCCGGTTCACGTTTACTCGAGCTGGCCGGAAGTTGAACTGTTCGTGAATGGCAAGTCCTGCGGCAAGCGTACCTTCGGCAGCAAGTCACGCGGCGGTATGGGTGAACTCGAACGCTACCGCCTGATGTGGAACGACGTGGTCTACGAATCCGGCGAAGTCAAGGCAGTCGCGTATAACGCCGACGGAACCCGTGCTGCGGAAAAGGTCGTCCGCACCGCAGGCGCTCCCGCAGCCATCTCCCTTTCCGCCGACCGCTGCCGCATCACCGCCGACGGCGATGACCTCGTTTATATCACCGCATCCGTCGTGGACGCAAACGGAAACGTCTGCCCGCTGGCGGACAACCGTCTGTACTTTGCAGTCACCGGCGCCGGCGAACTGCTCACCACCGACAACGGCGACCAGCGCGAAACCGAATCGTTCGCACGTGCGGACAAGAAGGCGCTCGCCGGCTACTGCGTCGCATGCGCACGTTCGATCCTGAATCAGCCCGGCAAGCTGACGCTCACTGTAACGTCAGAAGGTCTCGCATCCGCGGAAATCACGATTGACGTGAAGTAAGAGGAAAACTGTCATGAACTGTGAACTGCGATCCGGCGAAAATTTTCTGAAATTCTCGTATTTCCGACACTTTGCTGAAGACGAGGCAAACGGCAATCCGTACAACTTCTTTTTCACCGTCCGTGTCTCCTCAGATGGTTTCAGAGGTCATACCAGATGGGAATGTGACCGAAAAGAGTTCGTGAAATTTGTGCAGTCCGCACAAGACCTGTATAACTTCCGCACATCGTCCGCCGAACTGAACGACATCGGGTACAGCAGCCGCGTCCGGTTCGATCTCGACAAAACCGGTCACATCACCGTAACCGGCACCCTCTACGGTCATGCAGCCGACCACAGCCTCACGTTCCGCTTCACAGCCGACCAAACGGATCTGCATCCCTTCATCATAAATCTGCACAAACAAAAAATCCCTTTCATAGATTAAAGCTTTTTGAAAGGGGTGTGGGGTTAACATTTTTTCGTAAAAGTTTTAACCCCATTTTTTATTGAAATAAATATACCCCTAATACGCTTCGGGG
>JBGVOJ010000602.1:0-3801 GCA_045126415.1 Eubacteriales bacterium
GTGACTCCCGCCGAGCATCTGGCCCTGCCGAATGTGGATGACGTGAAGCAGGGCATTATCGCATCAAAGATCGCAGCCCACGCAGCAGATATTGCCAAAAAGATCCCCCACGCGAGAGACATCGACGACCGTATGGGAGATGCCCGCCGCAAACTGGACTGGGAAGGGCAGTGGGCGTGCGCACTGGATCCCGAAACGGCAAAGCGCATCCGTGACGAACGCAAGCCCGAGCATGACGATACCTGTTCCATGTGCGGTAAATTCTGCGCGGTCAGAAGCATGAACAAGGCACTGAACGACGAATATATTGATATTCTCTGAAGCGGACTTCCCCGAATAAAAAGCAAGGCGTCGGTTCCATATCGAAACGACGCCTTATCTGTTTCATTTGCAGTTTTTCCGTTTTTTACGTCTGACACGGTTGATGTGACGTTCAAAATCTCCGTTGATAATCAGTTCCGCCAGAACAAACTGGATATAGGTGGGAACCGTGCAGGAATAGAATCCGAGCTTTTCATGAAATTGCTGTATCAGACATTTCGGAATCACCATATATCCGACACGGAAGGACTGGGAAACGGTTTTGGAGAAGGTATTCATGTAGATCACATTGTCATCGGAGGAAAGAGAAAAAACGGTTTCCTCCGGCTTTCTGGAGACTGAAAATTCCGATTCAAAATCATCCTCCACGATATATCTGCCGCCTTCTCCCGCCCATCGGATATATTCGTGCCGTTTGGAGGCTGAAGCCGTGACTCCGCTTGGATAACTGCGGTACGGTGAAATATGCAGAACATCGGCACTGCAGGCGCGGAGGGAAGCTGTATCAATACCGTCTTTGCCAAGGGGCAGTTTTTCAAGCTGTACACCGGAGGAGTTATACACCTGTTCAATTTTTTTATAGGAAGGAGCTTCGATAGCATATACCTTGTTTCTTCCCAACAGACCCACGATCAGATTATACAGGTATTCCGAGCCGGATCCGATGATGATCTGTTCCGGTTCTGCATGGATTCCTCTGCTTCTGGCAAGATAGCGGCTGATTGCCTCCCGAAGCTCTGTGCAGCCTGTATTTGATGAACGGTCAAGAATCGATTCGCCCAAATCGCCTATCACCTTGCGCATCGTTTTGGCAAGCACTGAAAACGGAAATTCTCCGGATGTATCTGTATGATGATATTCTATGGCGGCGGTATGCGGCTTTGGTTCCGCTGCCGAGGCAAAACCGTCGTCCGTACAGAAGATCACGAAATAACCGCTTCGTTCTCTGGATTCGATGTATCCTTCCTCGCAAAGCAGCGCGTATGCGTGCTCTACTGTAATCGTGCTGACGCCGGTGTGATCTGCCATTACCCGTTTTGACGGCAGCTTTGTTTGGATCGGGTATATCCCCTGCACAATATCATCCCGTATTCTCTGATATAGCTGAAGATATGCGGGCGTTTCCGGTTTATTTTCGAGTATGTATTTCATCTGACTATATATCATTCTCCTGTTTTGGGTATTTACATATTACCAGATACAGTATATACTATTATCACCATCTAATCAACAGGCAAAACGTAAATAATCCATACGCGAGGTACAAAATGAAAAATACAACAAAAAAAATCATCATAGCCGCAATGCTGGCAGCACTCACCTGTGTCGCAACAATGGTGATAAAGATTCCGTCTCCGCTGCATGGCTATATAAACCTTGGCGACTGCATTGTATTGCTTTCCGGCTGGCTTCTGTCCCCTGTATATGGCTTTATGGCCGCAGGTCTGGGATCGGCACTGGCGGATTTGTTTTCAGGCTATGTTACCTATGCACTGGCCACATTTCTGATCAAGGGATTGATGGCGCTGATTGCATTCGCAGGATTCAGAATCATGTATAAACGGCTGGAGAATCTGACTGCGAGAATTATCAGCGGAACAGCGGCCGAGATCTTTATGGTATTGGGATATTGGGTGTTTGAAGGTTTTCTCTACGGCTTCGGACCGTCTGCGGTGAATATCCCTGCCAATGGAATTCAGGGCGTCGCAGGACTGGTGCTGGGCGTGGTTCTGACAAAGATATTCGAGAAGTATAGATTGTATAAGTGGTTCGTTCGGGTGTAACAGGATTTTTATTGTTTTTTATGTGGTTTATGGTTTCTGTGACCGGACATCTATGAAGTGGTCTTTGTCATATTCACTTGCAGTACACCACAATCGCATCTGCCGCGAACTGCGCCGTACCTTCACCGTGTTTGTCAATGTTTTTCCGGAACCGCTCGTCCGCGATGTACATCTGTCCGAGTCCCGCGAGAATTTCCTTTGTGCAGTTGTAGCAGTTTGCGGTAATGTGCGCCTGCAGCTTTGCGGCAAGTGCCTGCGCTTCCACGGAATCCGGCTGTGCACCGCTGTTCCTGCACGCGGCAAACTCCGCGAAAATCTCCATCATTTCCGAAGTGACGGAGTCCCATTTTTTCTTTGTGTAATTTTTTGTTTTCTCCGAATACTCGCGGTATGCGTCGGTGTCACCCCATCGTTCGCGGGCTTCCTTCTCATACTGCTTTTTCGCGGATTCATATTCGCTGTTGTCAAAAGCTTTCATAACTTTCTCTCCTTCCATGGCACTGTCGATTGCGCCAATCAATCTGTTGAGCCGATCCCGCTTCAGAATCAGCAGATTCTTCTGCCCGGCAAGCGCTTTCCGTTTATCGTAATTGGGGGATGTCAGGATTTCGGCAATGCTGTTCAGTGAAAAATCCAGTTCGCGATAAAATAGGATTTCCTGCATCCGCGCAAGGGATGTTTCATCGTAATATCGGTATCCGTTCTGCGGATCGACCGAACACGGCTTCAGCAGACCGATTTCATCGTAATAATGCAGAGTCCGCACGCTGACTCCGGTCAGATCGGCGAATTCCTTTGTGTGCAGTCTCATCCGGATCCCTCCTTCCAATTTCAGTATACACTATGACGGTGCGTGAAAGTCAAGTGGTTTTGCGAATTATTTCACTACATTATACAGCCAGTCGATCATTCCGCCGAACTCCTTCCCATTGATGTAGTGCAGCAGCAAGCAGTCCTATCACACCAATCCCCTCTCATATCAGCCGGAACTTATTCTTTTCAAATTCCAGAATCCCCTCGTCCCGCATCCTGCCAAGCTCGGCGGACATGGCACTGCGGTCTACGTACAGAAAATCCGCAAGCTCCTGACGGTTGAACGGGATTGTGAACTCCGCGCGGTTCTGCCGTCTTGCTTCGTCTGACAGGTAGGACAGCAGTTTTTCTCTTGTCGTCCGCTTCGCCATGTGCCCGAGCTTCTGCACCAGACGACGGTTTTTCTCAGAGATGGCGAAAATCAGGTTCTGCACCACCATGGCGTGAAACCGACAGGCGGAGGAGCAGGTGGTGATGATCCGCTTCACATCGAAGAAGATCACTGTACTGCCCGCCGCCGCCACCACATCATTGAGAATCGCGCCGCTTTCCGGTGCCATGTAGGCTTCTCCGAACATCTCGCCCACACCCATGTGCTGGATAATACTACGGCTGCCCCAGAAGTCGTCCCGCTGGATATACAGGTTTCCTTCCACCAAAACGGTGATGAAGGACACATGCTCGCCCTGCCGGAAAACGTATTCGCCTTTCTGATACGTGCGCACCTTCGCGTCAAGGCAGGACAGCATGGCGGCGATTTCGTCCTCCGATACACCGGAGAAAAGCTGTGACCGCTTCAAGACTGGTATATATTTCTTCATAAAAAATCTCCGTTTCGTTGGAAATACAACAGACTTGTTTGATATAGTATACTATAATATAC
>JBGVOJ010000603.1:0-2309 GCA_045126415.1 Eubacteriales bacterium
CATGCGACCATCGGGATGCTTGTGACGTCTGATGGCTCGGTCGGGGATTTTCCGCGCGAAAGCTACCGGCAGACAGAGGAACGGGTTGCGAAGGAGCTGACCGAACTCGGCAAACCGTTTGCGGTGATCCTGAATTCCGCACATCCGGAATCGGAGGAGGCTGTCCAGCTCGCGATGAAGCTGGAAGAAAAATACTGCGCACCGGTTGCGCTGGTGAACTGTCTTGAGTTGGACGCAGAGGATATCACGCATATTCTCGAAATGCTGCTCGACGAATTTCCGGCGAAGGAAGCGGACGTGATTCTTCCGGCGTGGACGTCCGTTCTGCCCGACGATCAACGTCTGAAACGCGGGATCTGCGAAGCCGCTGTCGCCGCCTCGAAAAAGATGAAGCGTCTGCGCGATATCAAAGGAGAGTTTTCGGAAACTCTGCTTGCGGGCATAAAAAAAGCTGCATCCATGGTCGGTGAATACGGTGACGATATCGCGGCGGACATCGAGAAAACGGACGCAGGCAGCGGGACGGTCTCCCTTCGAGTTAGACTTCCCGACGGTCTGTACTATGATGTGATCTCGGAAATCACCGGAATTCCGATGAAAAACGAAACCGATCTGCTCGAAGCTCTCGAGGGTTTGTCCGCGGCAAAACGGGAATTCGACAAATACCGCTCTGCTCTTACAGAAGTCAACGAAAAGGGCTACGGCATCGTCATGCCGGGTGTCGACGACCTGCATCTGGAAGACCCGGAAATCGTCCGTCAGGCGGGAGGCTACGGCGTCCGTCTCCGCGCGTCAGCCTCGTCCGTCCACATGATCAAAACGAACATCGAAACGGAAATCAACCCGATCGTCGGCACCGAACAGCAGTCCGAAGAAATGGTGAAATATCTCATGCGGGAATTCGAGGACGACCCGAAAGCCATCTGGCAGTCAAACATGTTCGGCAAATCCCTGTACGAACTCGTCGGCGACGGTCTCCACACCAAACTCGACCACATGCCCGAAGATGCCCGCCAGAAATTCGGCGAAACACTGTCGAAAATTATTAACGAGGGCAGCCAGGGATTGATCTGCATCATCCTTTGATTCTGTCATGGCTTGAAAATGATAAGGGGAACTTTTTCAAAAGTTCCCCTTATTGTTTCTTTATTTCATGGAAGTAAACAGCTTATCAAACGCGTCTGCGTAGTAGCCTGCGATGAGGCGGGCGCCGGCTTCGGTCGGGTGAACGCCGTCGGCTGCCCAGACGGTGGGAGTTTCGCCGATACAGTGGGAGGCGAGGATGCCGTCGAGCGGGATGAACGCGTCTGCGAATTCACGCGCGAGTTTACGGGTGACCTGGATTTTCGGGTCGAGGTCGACGCGGAAAAATTCCTTGTCCGCTACGGGGATCAGGAACTGTTCAAGAATGATGATCTTCGCGTTCGTCTTTTCCTTGATTTCGGTCAGGCAGTAGCGGTAGCATTCTTCGAAATAGTCGTGGGGCATCCAGTTTTTGTCGCCCGAACGGTGCCATGTGTCGTTCACGCCGATCAGGATGGACACGAGGTCGGGCTGGTGCGCGATGCAGTCTTCCTGCCAGCGGTCACGCAGATTTTCCGCGCGGTTGCCGCTGATGCCGAGGTCGATGAACTCGAAGTCGGTGCCGGGATGGCGGTTTTTGATGAGTTCCGCCGTGTACTTCGGGTAGCCGTGGCCGAGGTTGTGGATGTCCGAACGGTCGCGGCCCGCGTCGGTGATGCTGTCGCCCTGGAATAAAATTTTCATGATGATTCCTCCATATTTTTTCGTACGCTGTACTGTATGCGTATTATACCATATCCGACGGACGGATGCAATAAATTTGTGTAATTTGTTGACAAAAGAAAGTTTACGTTCCATTCATTGATTTATCCATATGCAAAAGGTAGAATAGTATTATCATATCCATATTGCGGAGGCGCACCATGCGGCGTAAACTGAAAAAACTCAACCGTATCAACCGGCTGTACATTGTCGGGCTGATGATTCTTGTGCAGTTTTTCTTCATTTTTGCGGCGATTATTGAATTTTCCGAGTATTTTTCGATCTATTACGGGCTGATGACCGCGCTGTCGGTCGGCTTTGTGCTGAGAGTCATCTATTCCCGACAGAGCATGGCATACAAGCTCGCGTGGATTGTGGTGATTCTTCTGTTTCCGCTGTTCGGCTCGGCGGTGTATCTGATTTTCTGTGGTAACCGGATTTCCGAAGCAAGCCGTGCGGCGATGAGTTCCATTACGACGATCACGGAGTCCGCCGCCGACCGGAACGACGAGGTTCTGGCTTCT
>JBGVOJ010000604.1:0-3140 GCA_045126415.1 Eubacteriales bacterium
TCGGTGTGTTTTCGGCATCAGAAAAACGTGGGATCCTTGTGTTCACCGTACAGGAAATCTGCGGACGGAACATCGGTCTCGCTTACGAAAACGGCGATATCCGTCTGACATGGCCGGCGAAGCGTGAGAAAATTTACCGGATGTGCGATACTTCCAAAAATCCGGAAGCATGGACGGATGAACCGGCAGAAATCCCGTGCAGAGTCCTCGATTTTCCGTGTGAAACACTGGCACAGTTCTTCCGTGTGTTCTTTGAAAACCGCAAAATCATGGGGCTGGATGCAGAACGTCCGGAAGTTCTGCCCTTTGACCGGCAGTTTGAAATCCAGAAAAACAAGTTCAATGCGATGAACTGGAATGAGGATCTCGGAATTTACATGATCGGTACGGACAGAACGCATTTCCAGGTCTGGCAGCCCGGATGGACAGGCGGTACGCTGAGCGGATATCCGCTCATGAAACTGGGCGGTACTCTTGAGACAGAACGTCAGATGAAAACTCTGCACTTCCTGTTTTCCACGCAGACCGAAAGCGGATTCTTCCCCGGCATCATCAATATCCGCAGAGAAGTGTTCGGTGACGGCTTCGGTGTGGAAGGAACGGACAACTGGCACCTGATGCGCAAATCTTCCGACGTACTTTATTTCCTGTTCAAGCATTTTGCTCTGATGAAAGAGAGAAACATCGAAATCCCTGCGGAATTCATCGATGGTGCCAAAAAGACTGCCGACGGCTTTGTGAAGCTCTTCCGCACCTACGGTCAGTTCGGACATTTTGTGGACGTACATACCGGTGAGATCTGCGTCGGCGGCTCCACCACGGCGGGGATCGCTCCGGCAGGTCTGGCAATGGCATACCGTTTCTTCGGCGATCCCGAATACCTGCGCGTCGCGGAAGAAAGTGCGGAACTTTATTATCGTACTTCGCTGAGCAAGGGATATACGACCGGCGGTCCCGGCGAAATGCTTCAGTGTGTTGACAGCGAAAGCGCGTTCGGACTGCTGGAAAGCTATGTGGTTCTTTACGGGATCACCGGAAATGAAAAATGGCTTGGTTATGCCCGCGAAAACGCACATTACTGTGCAAGCTGGGTCGTCAGCTACAACTACCGTTTCCCTGAGACGAGCGAATTCGGACGTCACGGCATGAAGACCGTCGGAAGTGTGTTTGCCAACCTGCAGAACAAACATTCCGCTCCCGGGATCTGCACACTTTCCGGTGACAGCCTGTACAAGCTGTGGAAATGGACGGGTGATCCGCTGTACCTCGAACTGGTGAAGGATATCACGCTGACCATCGGACAGTATATGTCAACGGAGGAAAAGCCGATTTACGACTGGGATCTTTCCGCAGAAGACCGCGATTCCGGCAATCCCGCACGGATGGAATCTCACCGTCTGCCGCAGGGATTCATCAACGAACGTGTCAACATGTCCGACTGGGAGGGTGACCGCTGCATCGGCGGTGTGTTCAACGGAAGCTGCTGGGCGGAAACGAGCAATCTTCTTGCGCTGGCGGAAGTGATCCCGATGCTGAAGGCAGAACAGTCCCTCTGAACAAATTCATTATATAAGGAGGACATTCCTATGATCCACGTAACCAAAGGTCTGGTTCCCTTCTGGGATGACTTCATGATCGATCACCGGTTCACCGACGCAGTGCTGTCCGTCAACAAGCCTGTAAAAACCGACAGCGTCATGGTGTTCGATCAGCCGTGGGACGGGAACGCCAATGATTTTTTCACCATTCTGAAGGATGACGGCTTCTACCGGATGTACTACGAAACCTGGTCGTTCTTTGATCCAACTTACACGGAAGGCATCAATGTATGCTATGCCGAGAGCCGGGACGGGATCCACTGGGAACGTCCCAATCTGGGTATGTGTGAATTCCGCGGAAGCCGCGACAACAACATCATCATGACCCGCATCCCGGACAACATCGTCGTGATGAAGGATGACAATCCCGCCTGTCCGCCGGAACACCGTTACAAAGCTATCATGTCCGCCGCAGATGTCACCGGATTTGCCAATGACGATCCCGCAAAGTCCCGTCACGGTCTGATCTGCAAGGTGTCCGCCGATGGGATCCATTTTGAAAATTACTGTGTGATCTCGCAGGGGTATGCGTACGATTCCCAGAATTCCGTTCACTGGAATCCCCATGCCGGAAAATATTACTGCTATTTCCGTGAATTCCACAGCAAGCCGGAAATACCGGGTTCAACACTGAACGAAACATGGGTAAGAGGAATTCTGGTGTCCGAATCGGAAGACTTCCTCCACTGGAGCGATCCGGTCCCGCTGAACTTCGGCGGCGCAGAGGACTATCCGCTGTACACCAACTGTGTGATGGCGTACCCTTATGATACCCGTTATTACATCGGCTTCCCCACCCGCTATGTGGAACGGAAGGGATGGACAGCCAATTATGATCGTCTCTGCGGTGCGGAACGCCGGAAAAAACGGATGGAAATGGAACCCCGTCTGGGAATTGCCGTTACCGACTGCGTGTTCATGAGTTCCAGAGATAACGTGAACTGGTACCGGTTTGACGAAGCCTGCCTGACGCCGGGACCGGAATACGCCGGAAACTGGGTCTACGGCGACTGCTATCCCGCGATCGGCGGACTCGTGGAAACACCCAGCCGTTTTGAAGGAGAACCGGCAGAACTGTCCATCTATGTGTTTAACCACCACTGGATGCCGGAAAAGGTGAATCTGATACGGTATGTCTACCGCCGGGACGGATTTGCTTCCGTGAAAGCGGGGTACCGGCCGAAAACCCTGCGCACACCTGCATTCACTTTTGATGGGGATGTGCTGACGCTCAACTTCCATACTTCTGCCCGCGGCGGGATCTTCCTCCGGATCCTTGACGAAAAAGGACTGCCCATCGAGGGATACGGTACCTGTGAACTGTTCGGAGACGCGCTCGACCGGATCGTGGACTTTGACCGTCGTCCTCTGGCGGCATTACAGGGAAAGACCGTACGGTTTGAATTCACCATGCGGGACGCAGAAATTTATGCGATGCGGTTTCAGTAACTGAAAAAAATGACCGGCACCCGGGGAATCGTTCCCGGATGCCGGATTTTTTTGTGTTTGCTGTGAAAAAATATCTGCGGTTAACGTCTGCCG
>JBGVOJ010000605.1:0-3390 GCA_045126415.1 Eubacteriales bacterium
GCGGATGCGTAATCCGAGCTAACAAGGCTGTATTTCGTTATGTCTTCGGTGGAAATCAGGAAAACCGCGTTTTCTTCGGTGACGGCTTCCGTTTCGGAGACGTTTTCCGCAGGAACATCGCCGGTACAGGAGACCAGCGCAAGGGTCAGAAACAATGCCAGAACGGACAGAAATTTTTTCATATGCAGACCTCCCTATCGTTTACAGCGTCCTCTTATACGGCTTCACATCGTCCGTCAGTTCCAGAATGTAGTCCGCTGACGTGTTGTACAGCCGTGCGAGACGTTTCAGGTAATAAACCGGAATAGGATATTCACCTAATTCATAGCGTCGGTATTGTTTTAACTCTATTTTTAGATAATCGGCTATTTGTCGTTGTGTCATATCATGATCTTCACGTAAATCTCGTATTCTACGATAATATTTTTCCATGTTTATCCTCTGAATTATACTTTTTTACTATTGACATTATAGTATATTTCTTGTATAATCTTTCTTGCAAAGGTCATTATTGACCCTTAAAGAAACACCAAAGGAGAAAATCACATGAGCATACTTGATGAATTATATGACGGTGAAATCGAACTCTGGAAGCGGCCGCCATCCTACCACAACGAAGTCAGCAGCATTGCCAGCTGCGTCGAAAAATACCGCGAAAAACTTCTCGCGGAACTGAACGATTCCCAGAAAGAACTGTTCGAAAAATTCGAGGACACCCAGTTCCGGCGATACAGCATCGACGAACGCTATTCCTTCCGCCTCGGCTTCTGCCTTGCCGTACAGATCATGGCGGAATCCCTCACCACCGAACTATAAAAAAATCACCCGGAGCCGCAAAACTCCGGGTAAACTATATCCCTTTTCCAGAATAAAGTTTTTTGGAAGAGGTTTGGGGAAACCTTTTTTTCAAAAAAGGTTTCCCCAAGAAATTTTAATCACAAATCCGGTTCAGACGTTCGGTCATCACAAGCATAAGAACGGCGAACGCGGCCATGAAATGCGGATACAGTACAATATTGATGTGGTTGGCGATCAGTCCGAACACCGGCGGGACGAATGTGCTTCCGACGTACGCGCTTGCCATCTGGATGCCGACGATTGCCTGCGAATTTTCACGTCCGAAATTGTCCGGCGTCGCGTGGATGATCGACGGGTATACCGGCGCACAGCCGACACCGATGACGACCAGTCCGGCGAGAGCGAAGAAATCGGATACGGGAATCATGACCATGCACATTCCGCCGATCATGACAATGGTTCCGATTCGGATGAGACGCCGGTCCCCGATTCGGTCGGCGATGAAACCGTTCAGAAACCTTCCCGCCGTCATGCCGAGGCAGAACAGCGACGCGAAGCGTGCCGCCGGTTCCGTGGCCATGCCGCGGTATTCGACGAGATAGCTGCTTGCCCAGAGTCCGCAGGTCGCTTCCAGCGCGCAGTAGGCGAAAAATGCGGTCAGCATATACGGTACTCCCCGGATGCGGAGAGCTTCGGTCAGGGACAGCGGTACCGCCTGTACATCGTCCTCTGCGGCGGCATCCGATTTCACGCGCTTCCAGACCGGAAGAGACAGAAACAGAGCGGCGGTCAAGATGAGCTGGAGCAGAGAGACGGTCGAATAGCCGCCGCGCCAGTGGTTGTCATTCGCAAGGCAGGCTCCCATGATATACGGGCCGAGGGACGCACCGACGCCCCAGAACGCGTGCAGCCAGCTCATATGGCGTGCGCTGTAGTGCAGGGCGACGTAATTGTTCAGCGCGGCGTCGACGGCACCGGCACCGAGACCGTACGGGACCGCCCACAGACACATCACAGCGACGGAATCCGCCGTGGAGAAGCCGAACAGGGCGAAGCAGGTCATGGCGACACTGACCGCGGTAACAAGTCCGGCACCGAGTCTGCGGGTGAGGCGGTCGGACATCAGGCTGGAAACGATTGTTCCGGCGCAGATGACCATGGTGATCACGCCGGCCATGGACAACGGTGCGTCAAGCTCCGCGCGGACAACCGGCCATGCTGACCCGAGCAGGGAGTCCGGCAGTCCGAGACTGATGAACGAGAGATAGATGATGGGAAGTAAAAGCGAAAGCATGGGAGCCCTTTCTTGAATGTCAATCGGAAATCCTATGGAATAGAATAGCATATCCGCCGGACAAATGCAAGAAAAAACGGGACAATTTCGCAATTATCCCGTTATTTTTTCGTTATTCGGCGGCAATGCCGGCTTCTTCCTTGTATATGGGATCCTTCTGCAGATCCTCGCGCAGGATACGGTAGAGTGCTGCGACAAGCGGCACGCCGAGCAGCATACCGACCACGCCCATGATCCCGCCGCCGATCGTGACGGCTGCGAGAACCCAGATGCCGGGCAGACCGATGGACGATCCGACCACGCGGGGGTAAATGATGTTCCCTTCCAGCTGCTGCAGGACAACGATGAAGACAAGGAACAGCAGCGCCTGCATCGGTGACACGGTCAGAATCATGAACGCGCCGACCCCGGCACCGATGTACGCGCCCGCAACCGGAATCAGTGCGGTAAACGCGACGAGTGCGCCGATCATGGTGGCGTAGGGGAAACGGAAGATGCTCATGCCGATGGTACAGAGCAGACCGAGGACGACCGCTTCGATGCACTGTCCGACAATGAACTTATGAAAGCTGTCGTTGAGGATGCCGAGGAAATACATCACCTTGTCAAACCAGCGCGGACGGAGGTAACGGTGCATGAGCCGCCTGAACTGCCCTGCCAGTCTGTCGCGTCCAAGAAGGAGATAGAGCGCGAAGATGATGGCAAGGAGTGCGGTGACCACACCGGAGAAGACGGAGGAGACCGCCTTGAAAACCGTTTCCATCACACTGCCGACGCCGCTGGTAACGCCTTCGAGAATCTTGCCGATCTGGGATTTCCAGTCAATGCCCTCGAGGAAATTGAAGATGTCCTCGGGGAGAATGTTCAGCTTTTCAATCTGCGCGAGCAGTTTTTCAATCGTGCCCGGCAGAATGTTGATAATCAGCATGATACAGTCGATCAGCTGCGGGAGAACAAGCCAGACGATCAGCGCGACAATGGCGAGCATTGAGAGAATCGCAGTGATCAGACAGACGATGCGGCGGGATTTGATTACCGCCGGACGGATGGAATTCGGGAAATAATGCCGTTCGAACCAGCTCATCAGGATGTTGATGAGGTAGGCGATCACGCAGCCGATCGTAAGCGGGAAGGCCGCGCCAACGATGGTGAGAAGGAATCCGGAGATGCCGGTCCAGTAATGGATACAGAGATACAGCAGGAATATCGCGATCCCGACCTTCAGAAGGGATTTTGCGTCCGTTTTCATAATTCAGTCACTTTCTGTGGGAGGATGGAGTTTTTTATGTCGGTTTATG
>JBGVOJ010000606.1:0-2350 GCA_045126415.1 Eubacteriales bacterium
AAACTTTTTTAAAAAAGTTTTCCCCCAAGAAAAACATCACCATGAACGATCCGAAAATTCAGCGCAGCAGGATTTACTATATCATCGAAGCTGCGCTGGAATATTTCATTTCCATCCTTGTCGCCGGTTCCTACCTCGCGACGCTGACCACCGAACTCGGCATTTCCGACGGTCTTACGGGCGTAATTTCGTCCTTCATCTCGCTCGGGTGTCTGTTCCAGCTCCTGTCCGTTTTCCTGAAACGTCCGCGCGTCAAGGGCGTGGTGATTGCGCTGTCCGTGCTGAACCAGATTCTGTTCCTGCTGCTGTATCTGATCCCCCTCGCGGGTGGCGGAAAACAGGTGAAAATCGCCGTCTTCATGATCGCGATTTTCCTCGCGTACCTCATCTACAACAGCGTTCACCCGCTGAAGGTCAACTGGCTCATGTCCCTCTGCGAGGACAAAAAACGCGGTGTGTTCACCTCGCAGAAGGAGATCGTCTCGCTCCTTTCCGGCATGATTTTCTCCTTCGTGACCGGTACGCTGATCGACCATTACAAGGCGCAGGGTGAAATCGAAACCGCGTTCATCCTCTGCGGCGTGACGATTTTCGTCCTCACTGTTCTGCATACGCTCACCATGCTGTTCTCCGTCGAGATTCCCGTGGAATCCCATGAGACCGGAAAGAAGAACCCGCTTCGCGAAATGCTCGGTACCCTGCAGGACAAAACAGTCGTCAAGGTCACGGTGCTGTTTGTCATCTGGCACCTCGCGACCAGCTCCGCCACCCCGTTCTACGGGACGTATCTCATCAAGGAACTCGGCTTCAGCCTGCAGTTTGTGTCGATTCTCACCATCATCTACAGCCTTGTCCGCGCGAGCGTGTCGACATTCTGGGGTAAATACGCCGACAAAAATTCCTTCGCGTCGATGGTGCGCCTGTGCCTGCTGATTGCGGGTGCCGGTTTCCTCGTGAACGTCTTCACCGTTCCGTCAAACGGTGCGGTGTTCTACACGTTGTACTACGCTCTTTACGCCGTCGCGATGGGCGGCATCAACAGCGCACTCACGAATCTGGTGTTTGACTACGTTGCGCCGGAGACCCGTTCGAACGCACTGGCTCTGTCGCAGGCGGTCAGCGGTGTCGTCGGATTCGTGACCACGCTGATTGTCAGCGGACTGGTGACGTACATACAAAATGGCGGCAATACGCTGTTCGGACTGTCCGTATACGCTCAGCAGGTGGTGTCCGCGATTGCGTTTGTCTTCACGATGGCGGCGGTTGCGTATGTCACACTGGTGATTATCCCCGTGAAGGGAAAGAAAAAATAAGTGAAAAAATCCGCTCAGACCGAAATCCGGGCGGATTTTTGATGTTATAATGCGTCCACCTCTTCGCGGAGTGCGCGGAACTTTTCCGAATCACGGAGTTGTTCCAGTTCGGGGGAATCGAGCTTTTCCGTCAGCTTTACCTTCATAACCGATATGGGGATCCGGATATCCGTGATGCCGTGACCGGTCAGCGGCGGATTTTCCCGCAGGGCGGCGAGCAGGATCTTCTTTGTCGGACGGATCATGTCCAGATAATACCGGACGGAGTTTTCGACGTTTTCCATCGCTTTTTCTTCGTTTCCGGATGCAAGATACGCCTGTGCGAGAAGGAGATAGCAGTCACCGGAATCGAAATCGTGGAACGACGGGAAGTTTTCGCCGAACATCGCCTCCATCGTGCGGAACCAGCTTTCGTAGAGTGCGATCGCCTGATCGTACCGGCCGACATTGTAATAGGCTTTCCCGAGCCGCGCCAGATTGTCTTCGAGAGCCTGAATGGTATACGAATTGTCGATTCCGAGGTGCCGGATCACTTCCTCCCAGTTGCCGCGGCATTCGTCCACCCGCGCCATGTTGGCGTGCATGGTAAAGTCTGTACGTTCGGGAAAATGCTCTGCTTCGGCGGCGGCTCTGCCGTATTCCCCCTGTGAAGAGTACAGGATCAGCAGTACCTGATGCGCCCGCAGAATGTCCGACGCATTTTTCGAATAGCTGACGATCAGCTTTGCCTGACGTTCGGTTTCCGCCGCGATTTCGTCTGCACGCTCCGCCGCGTACAGCCAGCCGTTTTCTGGAAGGCACAGCGATAGCCCGAACCCGACGCAGTTGTTCAGCAGAATCAGATTGTTCGGGTACGTTTTTAATCCGTCGAGCAGATGGTCGTAGGCGGCAAGGTAGGTGGAAAGATTCCCGTACTGCTTTATTTCTTCCGCTTCCCCGACGATCCGGTATCCTTCTTCGACCGCATTGGTTCCTTCCACGTCGAATAAAACATCCGTCGTCACGCCGAAAACGCTCGCCAGCGGCACGACCTGCGA
>JBGVOJ010000607.1:0-17259 GCA_045126415.1 Eubacteriales bacterium
CCCCCCCCCCCCCCCCCCCCCCCCCCCCCCCCCCCCCCCCCCCCCCCCCCCCCCCCCCCCCCCCCCCCCCCCCCCCCCCCCCCCCCCCCCCCCCCCCCCCCCCCCCCCCCCCCCCCCCGAAACTCTGTTTGATTAACCCGGTTCGCCTGCGATCCAGCGGCGGCGGACTTCGTCATAGACGGAATCGGGGATGGGTTCCACACCGTAGATGTTGTTCGGGACGTACTGGTCACCCGCGATGTGCGGGAATGTGCAGAATGTGTCGTTCCGGTACGCGTCGCGTTCTTCCGGATTGCGGAGGTTCGGGACTTTGACGGAATTGTTGTCATTGCAGATGGACTTGTACGCGAGAATGCCCGGGATGCACATATCAACGGCAGTATATACGTCGATGATGCGTTCGAGCGCTTCCTTGTCGCCGAGGATGGCACGGATGAAGTAGTAGGTCGTGTAGAAGTCGCCGCCGCCGTGACCGGAATTTGCGGATTCCGCAACAATCGGAGCAGGTTCGTAGGTTTCGTGCTTGCCTCGGCAGTTTTCGTTTTCGCCTTCCGTGTAGACGGCAATGCGTCCGTCGGCGAGATCCTTCATTGCTCCACGGTCACCGTTGAGCTGGTAGTTCGAATGGGAGGTATGCTTCAGATAGCCGTGCAGCGACTTCAGAATCGCGCCGTTTTCCAGCGTGACGATGATCATGCCGGCACAGCCTGCCGGAAGACCGAGATTCCACATGAAGGGACGGTTCTGTGTCTCAAAACCGGAGACCTTCACCGGCCGAAGCCCCGTCATATAGACGATCGGCGCGATGGAATGCGTGCAGTAGAACGTGGAATAGAGCTGATTCCGCCAGTGATCCCGTTCCCCGTAGGTGATTTCCGGCCAGATCGACGCGCAGTCGTGGATGTATTCGCCCTCCGCGTACATCAGCTCGCCGATGTCCCCGCGGCGGTAGCGTTCGCGCATTTCCCAGCGGGCAGCTGTGTAGCAGTAGTTTTCCGCGTAAGCGTAGATTTTTCCGGAGCGTTCGACCGCTTCGATCAGCTCGACCGCTTCCTTCATCGTCGCGCAGGTCAGACATTCGCTCATGACGTGGCGGCCGCTGTCCAGCAGACGGATCGCGTACGGCGCGTGTTCGTTCGCATAGTTTGCAAGAACGACCGCGTCCATATCGTGACGGAAGAAATCTTCGAAATTGTTGTAGTACGCAACGGTATTCATGCCCGCTTCTTCCGCGACCTCTCTGCAGTGGTCAAGTGCGGGCTGGAACTTGTCGCAGACCGCGACGAGCTCCGCGTCGGAAGTGCCGAGGATCTGATGAACCATCGTCATGCCGCGGAAAGCACCGAATACGCCGATCTTCAGTTTTGCCATGGGAATACCTCCGGATGTATACAGATTTTTTATTAAGTTTTATCCAGTTTAAAGTTTTTTGAAAGGGTGTGCGGCTCCGACTTGCAGAGCAAGTCGTGGAAACCTTTTTTGAAAAAAAGGTTTCCACGAGAAACATAGTTTTATCTGAGTGCCTTCGTCTTCCACTTGCCGCGGGCGTAGAAGATCGCGGTGAGGACTGCGCCGATCAGCCAGGAGCAGAGGAGGGAGATCTGGATGCATTCCTGACGGCCGTGCGGGAGATCGGCTGTGGTGGTGAGGAAGGAGATGCCGTATGCGATCGGGACGCGGATGGCAACGGTGGTGATCAGCGAGATCCACATCGGGGTCATCGTGTCGCCCGCGCCGCGCATGATGCCGGACAGGCTCTGCGTAACGGCAACGGCGATGTAGCCGACCGCGAGAATTTTCATGAGATTATAGCTGAGGCTGACAAGTTCGGTGGTCTCGGTGAAGATGCCCATCAGACCCTTGCCGAAGAGCAGAATCGCGCCGGTGATGACTGTGGAGGTGGCAACCGCCATCAGCGTACCCTGCTTTGCACCCTTGGTGACGCGGTCATACAGCCCCGCGCCGACGTTCTGACCGGCGTAGGTGGTGAGCGCGGTGCCGAAGGAGAAGTTCGGCATCATCGCAAAGCCGTCGACACGCATGATGACGACGTTCGCAGCGATGAACTGTTCGCCGAACTGGTTGGTGAGGGACTGCACGATGATCATCGCGGAGGAGAAGATCGCCTGCGTCAGACCGGACGGCAGACCGAGACGGACGACCGTTTTGACATATGTACTGCGCGGTCTGAGATACTTCGCACCGAAGTCGAAGTATTCACGCATCCGCGCCAGCTTGATGAGACAGAGGATGGAGGAAATCATCTGTGCGATGACGGTCGCGAGAGCAACACCGCCGACGCCCATCTGGACAACGGCTACAAAGAAAATGTCGAGACCGATGTTGATAACCGTTGCGACGAGGAGGTAGATCAGCGCGGAGAAGGAGTCACCGAGTCCGCGGAGCATCCCGCTGAGGATGTTGTAATAGGCAAGCCCCGCCATACCGATGAGACAGATCATGAGGTAGTCCGCACAGCCGTCGAGGATGGAGGCCGGCGTGTTCAGCACGACGAGGACCGGACGGATCAGCGGTGCGCCGACGAGAATCAGGAACAGGCAGCAGATCGCCGTGACGGTGATGCAGTTGCCGACGGTGTACGAGAGGGCTTCGCGGTTTTTCGCACCGAAATACTGGGACACCATGATGCTTGCTCCGGCGGAAATCCCGATGAACAGGACGAGCAGCATATTCAGAATCGGTCCCGCGCTGCCGACGGCTGCGAGAGCGTTGTCACCGATGTACCGTCCGACGACGATGCTGTCGACGGTGTTGTAAAGCTGCTGGGCAATGTTCCCGATCAGCATGGGAATGGTAAACGTCAGAATGCTCATCCACGGCGTCCCGACGGTCATGTCCGTGGGCGCGTTGAGACTTTTGAATGCGGTTCGTTTTGCCACGATGTTACTCCTTTAGAATATCCGAAATTCACTCATTTTACAGTATATCATAAATCGACAGAGATTGCAAGCCGGCAGGTTGTAAAATCAAATTGTCCGGAATTGTTCACAAAATTATACTTTTATATCGGATTCTGCCGCTATATAATCTACAGTAAGAAGAATATTGATGCAGAATCACCAAAAAGGAGAAGCTTATGGCAGGCATCCGGATCGACTGGAACGAACCGGTCGGCAAAATCAAGCCCATGCACGCGGTCAACAACGGCGTGGCAAAGGGGAGAATGAATAATTTCGAGGATTACAAAGCCGCGGGATTTCCGTATATGCGGAATCATGACGCGTCCTACTGCGAGGAGTACGGCAGCGAACACTGCGTGGATATTTCCGCCGTGTTTCCGGATTTTGACGCGGATCCCGACGATCCCGCGTCCTATGAATTTGCCGAGACCGACGCGTATCTCGGACGGAATGTCGAGGCCGGAACGAAGATTTTCTACCGCCTCGGGCAGAGAATCGAACATACTGTCAAGAAGTATAACGTGAATCCGCCGAAGGATTTTCAGAAGTGGGCGGTGATCTGCGAGCATATCATCCGGCACTATAACGAAGGCTGGGCGGACGGTTTTCATTGGAACGTCGAATACTGGGAAATCTGGAACGAGCCGGACGTCACGCCGCTCTGCTGGACGGGGACGGTCGAGGAGTTCTGCGACCTGTTCGTGAAGACGATCGTGCATCTGAAAAACTGCTTCCCGCATCTCAAAATCGGCGGTCCCGCACTCGGCGGAAGCTACAGTATGTATTTTATGAAATACCTCCTCGGCGTGCTGACTTCGCTCGACGAACCGCTGCCGCTCGACTTCTTCTCGTGGCATCTGTATACCACCGATCCGCACACCGCCGCAAAGGAAGCCGTCCTGTTCCGCGAAACCCTTGACAATGCCGGGTATACCCATACCGAAAGCATCCTCAACGAGTGGAACTACATCGAAGGCTTCTTCGATGAACCCTTCCGCCGCTCCGTGGAGACGATCATCGGCATGAAAGGTGCGGCGTTCGCAGCTGCATTCATGTGCGAAGGGCAGAACAGCCCTGTCGATATGCTCATGTATTACGACGCACGCCCGAGTTTCTACAACGGTCTGTTCGATTTCTATACCCTCCGTCCGCTGAAAGGGTATTACGCTTTCTTCATGTTCAACGAACTCTACCGTCTCGGTACGCAGGTGAAGGCTTCGTCCGATGACGACGAAATCTACACCGTCTGTGCGAAAAATGACGAAAACCGCGCGGTGCACGTCTGCTATTTCACTAACCGCGAAGACGCGGCGGAAAAATCCGTGGAAATTCTTGCGGAGGGTACGTTTGATGTGTTTACTCTCGACGAAAACCATAACCGTGAAAAAACCGGTACGGTCACACTGCCGGGAACGATATCCATGCAGCCGAATACGGTGATTCTGCTGAAAAATGTATATAAAATAAAGGAGGAATTCCCCATGAAAATCGAAGCAAAGGACAAGATCCGCGGGATCGTGTACGCCTATACTCCGCAGAAACGCTACGATCTGGTGCATGAACTCGGCGTGGACTGGATCCGTCTGAACATCCCGTTCCCGTGGGAAGACAGAATCGACGGAACCGTCAGTGCCCGCTGGACGCGCATCAAAGCCGAATTTGAGGAAGCCGTTGCCGCCGGACTGCACGTTATGCCGTCCACGCCTACCATTTTCGGCTTCAGCGAGGACATCTGCGGTACCTACGGGACGGAGGAATTCTACAAAAACGTCCGCCGTGCCGCACAGTTCATGTGCGAGGACCTCGGCAACTTCGCGCACTCGCTCTGGCAGTGCATGAACGAACTTGACATCCCCACCTTCTCCGGCAATGTTCCGCTCGACATCTGCATCGAGACCTGCCGCCAGACCGCGCTCGGCATCCGCGACGTGAATCCGGCCGCCGTCTGCGGGACAAATTTCGCTTCGTGGAACCCGCGCAGCCGCGAAATCGGTTACAAACTCTTCTCCGGCGATCACCCGTTCGGCTATGTCGGCGACGACCAGTACTACGGCTCGTGGCAGGGCGGCACCATCGAAGACTGGTGGACGACCCTTGACGAAATGTGGGACGCGTACCATCTGCCGATCCTCGTTAATGAATGGGGCTACTCCAGCCGCGGCTCGACCTTAACGGTGGAGGAACTCCACCATTGTCCCGACAACGACGAAAATCTCGAACCGGTCTGCTACCACAAGGCGTGGTGCAACGAAATGCCCGGCGGTCACAACGAGGAAGTACAGGCGGCGTACATGCGGCGCGGTCTGGAGATTTTCGCGGAACACCCTCACGTTATGGGGAACTTCATGTTCTGCTTCTCCGACGCGAAGACCTGCTGGCACTGCCACAAGGAAGACTGCCCCGCGGAATGTTACTGGGGTCTGTGCGACTACGACTGCAACCCGAAGCCGGCGTTCTACGCGGCGAAGGAAGCGATCCATGAACTGTATCTGAAATAAGGAGGACTTTCCCATGACGGAATTCCTTTATCCATATGCTTCTCCGGAAGAAACCGGACTTTCCGCCGGTCTGACGGACGCCATCGACCGCATGACCGCGGAAGACATCGCGGACGGACTGGTCACCTGTGCGGCTGTTCAGGTCATCTGCAAAAACAAAACCGTCTACAAACACAATCACGGATTCGCGGACGCGGAGAAAACCGTGCCGCTGTCCGACCGCCATCTGTTCCGCATGGCGTCGATGACCAAGCCGGTCACGGCGGTCTGCACGATGATCCAGATCGAACGCGGGAAACTTTCACTCGACGATCCGGCAAGCAGATACCTGCCGCAGCTCGGCGGGATGCAGGTCGCGGAAGCCGACCGCGAAGGAAACCTCACCGGAACCCATCCCGCTCCGTACGATTTCACGGTACGCGATCTGCTGACCCATTCGTCGGGGCTCGGTTCGGGTGCGTGGTTCGGCAAATTCTGCCGAAATCCCGGTTTTGCGGACGGCGATACCCTCGGTTCCAAGATCGACGACTGGGCGCATTCCTATCTCGAGTTCGATCCGTCGACGGCGTTTTCGTACAGCGCTCTCGTCGGCTTTGACGTACTCGCGCATCTCGTTGAGGTCACGTCGGGGATGACGTACGCGGAATTCGCGAAGAAAAACCTGTTTGATCCGCTCGGCATGACGGACACGTGCTTTGTACCGGATGAAGATCAGTGGAGCCGGATGGTGCAGATGCACGAAACCGTGGGAAAAGGAAAAACCGCCTCCGTTGACATGAAGCGGTTTGTATTCGGTTCGTGCCCGATCACCTACCATTCGGGCGGCGCGGGTCTGGTGTCGTGCCTTGCGGACTACACGCGGTTTGCGCATATGCTCCTTTCCGACGGCGAAAGCGGCGGCGTACGGATTCTGTCTCCCGAAACGGTTCGGCAGATGCGGAGCCGTCAGCTCCGTCCGATGGTGCCGGGAACGGACGCGACGTATTCATGGGGACTCAGTATGCGCGTGGTTCTTGAGGATAACGGCTCGCAGCGTCCCCTCCGTACGGGCGCGTACGGCTGGTCGGGGGCATACGGCACGCATTTCTGGTGCGATCCGGTGAGAAACCTGTGCGCGGTGTACCTGTCGAACATGACGACGGCGGGCGGTTCCGGCGCGCTGACGGCGAGACACATCGAAAAAGCGGTGATGGACAATCTCGGTACGCTTGCGTGATTACAGCACCCCAAGTCCGGTGAATGTGGGAATGTAGAGGTCGGAAACGGCTTTCAGCTCTTCCGTGAAATCCTCGCCGGACGCGTCATGTACCCCGACGGTGTACAGACCGGCTTTCAGCGAAGTCTTAACGGCGTGGATATTGTCGTCGAAAAATACGGCGTCGGCAATCTCCGCGCCGATTCTTTTTACGGCTTCGACGTAGATCTGCGGGTCGGATTTGGTTGTGCCGAAGTCGTCGCAGCTCCAGACATTGCCGAACCAGTCGAAAATCCCGAGCCGTTTCAGGCACGGGTCGACCATTTTGTGCGGACTTGCCGTGAGGACGTGCAGACTGCATCCGTTTTCACGGAGCAGAGTGAGATAGTCGCGCACCCCTTCCTTGAGACCGATGACGTCACGGTACTTCGGCAGGGCATAGTCGTCCATCATCGCGAACATTTCGTCGGCGGTGAGCGGGACGTGCAGCTCATCACGGAAATACTTCGCCGTGCCGATGTCCCCGAGCGGAGTGATCCGCTTGATGACGTCCGGGGGATAGGGCGTGTTTGTGGTGCGGAGGATGTTCAGCATTTTCTCCGACCAGTGCGGCATGGAATCGACGAGCGTGCCGTCGAAATCAAAAATATAGACAGAATGGGACATGGCAGATCCTTATTTTTTCGGGGAGGGACTTCTTTCAAAAAGTCCCTCCCCGAGAAATTTTACTTATTCAATTACTTAACGATAACACAGGTAACGAGGGGCTGAGCGCCTTCATACCAGTAGAGGAAGCCTTCGATGTCGATGGTGTCGCCGACATTGAGACCCTTGACTGCGTTGTAAACATCGGTGGTTTCGTTGCAGAGGTAGTATTCAACAACGAAGGTGTAGGTCGCGCCATTGATGGAAGCGTTGAAGTAGAGGTCACTGTCGGTGCCTTCCTGACCGGAACCGTCCCAGTTGTAGAGGAATGCAGCTTCGTTGCCGTTTGCGTCGGTGGAAGCTTCCACGGTCAGACCGTTGAACGCAACGAGCTTGTTCTGGTGGTTGATGAGTTCTTCGGTGCCGAGAAGAGCGGTAACGTCCATAGCTTCTGCTACATAATTGCCTTCCTGGATTTCGTAGGTAGCGTCGATGATTTCAACTTCGCCTGCCCATGCGGTCTTGTGACCGGAAACCTTGATCTTGGTGCCGGGGGTCAGCTTGTTGTATTCTTCTTCGGAAATGGGCATATTGTAAACAAAGTAGCCGCCTTCCTTGTCCTGGGTGTAGAAGGTTGCCTTGTCTTCCCACCAGCCCTGCTTCGCCTGAACGTAGGTTTCAACAACAACGGGGGTTTCGAGTTCTGCTGCTGCGTATTCCGCGTAGGTCATAACGCCTTCGGACTTTACGTCAGCTGCGGTGTCTTCGCCGCCGGAGCAGCTTACTGCAGCGAACATCATCATCGCTGCCATAGCGAGAGCGAGAATCTTCTTCATTTTTAATTTTCTCCTTGATTTTTAGAAGTCGTTCAAAGAACGTACATAATAATTATACTCCAAATTGAGGATAAGTCAATATCCGGAAAATATTTTTTCCAGTAAAAAACAGTGCCGGACATGTACAGATTTCACAAGAAATCTGCGGATTCTGTCGGATTTACTTCTTCCGTTTCTTCCACATTTCCCGTCCGACGTATGCAAGGATGAGCACCCACGTTCCGCCGAGAGCCGCCAGCAGAGCCACCGACGTTGCCGGAAGCGGGCCGAGATCGGCTTTTCCGACCGCCGCTGTGCTTCCTCCTCCGTCGAGACGGTACAGGGATGTGATGTCCGCATACAGCTTTTCCATGTACGCGTCATCCACGGTTTCCGAACGGCGGATGGATTTCGTCACGTTCTCGATGAGCTGTCCCGCCGCGCTGCGGAGAGACGCCGAACCGTTGAAGACCGGCGTGACGAACGTGTCGTCCGTGTGGTCGAGCAGGAGCTTTGCCGCGTCGAGCTTCACGCTGTAGTAATGCTCGTTGTCTTCGCCGCTGCGGGAGAGGTAATCCGTGTATTCGGCGGATTCCTGCGCCTTGGAGGTCACGGGAACGTAGCCTTCCGTGCCGGAGTACGCGATCTGCACGTCGTTCGTCAGCAGATACTGCATGAACAGCCACGACGCCAGCACTTCCTGCGGGTCGCCCTTGTTGAACATACAGACGGACGGTCCCTGCGAGATCATCTGCGGATCGTCCGGGTCAAACTGCGGGATCATACGGACAGCCGTTTCAAACCGGACGAGGTTTTCCTCGCTGATGTCGGAAAGCGGCGCGTCCGTTCCCATCCAGGTTGCACCCGCCGTGGAGTCGACGGCGAAGATGCACTGACCGGCATTGAGGAAGTTCGCGGGATAACTGGAAATCTTGAACGTCGTGAACGCGCCGGTTTCCGCGTGTTCTGCGACGGTGTACAGCAGTTCCTCCGTGGTGTCGTTGAAAATGAGGATGTCACCTGCGTCTGTGGAATAGTCCGCACCCTTTTGACGGAGCATCTGGATCATCATGTTGTCCGTCGACTTATAAATGAACGGCAGCATGACGTTCTGACCGTTGATCCTGAACGTGCCGTCCGCGTTCTTTTCCGTCGCGGCTTCGGCAACTTCCCAGACGAAGTCCCACGTCAGCACGTCCGGCAGGGTGAAGCCGAGCGCTTCCACATAGGTCTTGTTGATGTAGCAGGCTTCCGTCGAACGCATGAACGGCAGCGCGTAATGCGTCCCGTCGATCACGCATTCGCCGAGGAACTGCGGGATAACTTCCTCTGCCGACGGAGCGTCAAAGCGGACTTCGCTTCCGCCGAGACCGTATTTTTCATGCGTGAACAGCTCGTCCAGCGGAACGACCACGTTCGTACCGGTGCGGTACGTCGCGATGTGGTCGGGGTAGGTGATGCAGACGTTCGGCGTGGTGTTCGTCGAAATGTTCGTGATGACGTCGTTGTAGATGCGGCTGTAGTCCGTGTACAGACGGAGATTGACGGTGATATTCGGGTAGAGTTCCTGAAAATCCGCGATCGCGTCGTTGTAGATGTCGGTCTGGGTCTTGTTGGTGTCGTTTTTCGCCCAGAACGTGATTTCGTAATTGCGCGACGTGTCGAATTCCTCCGGAATCACGAACGGGTCAAGTCCGCGCGAACCGTGGCATCCGGTCATCGCAAGAGGCATCGTGACAGCGGCGGACAAAAGAAGAGCGGTAAGTTTTTTCGTGAGGTTCATCCCTTGGTACCTCCTCTCGCAACGCCTTCCATGATCTTCTTGCGGAAGATGAGGAATAAAACGATCAGCGGCACGGAGATAACCACAACCGCCGCCATCATCGCGGGGATATTTTCGCGTCCGAAACCGTTTTCGCGGATTTCCTGAATCCCGTTGGAAACGAGGAAATACGCTTCGTCGTCGGTGATAAGGCGCGGCCAGACGTAGGAGTTCCAGCACTCGATAACCTTGAGGATCGTGACCGTGATAATCGTCGACTTGCAGATCGGGATCATCACGCGAAGGAGATATTTCAGGTCGGACGTGCCGTCCACCTTCGCGGCGTAATAGAGTTCATCGGGGATCTGCGCGAAATTTTCCTTCAGCAGGTAGATATAGAACACCGACGTGACCGACGGCAGAATCAGCCCGAGGAAGGAGTTGCGCAGGTCGAGGTTGGTGATGGTCGTGAAGTTGGTGATGATCACCAGTTCGTTCGGAATCATCATCAGGGACAGAAACAGCGTGAACAGCGCGTTTTTGCCGCGGAAATTCAGTCTCGCGAACGCAAACGCCGCCGGAATGATCACGACAAGCATGATCGCCGTGGTCACGACGGTGAAAATGAGCGTGTTCAGGAAGTACTGCCCGAGCGGAACGGTCGTGAACGCGTCGATGTAGTTCTGGAACGTCGGGGACAGCGTGAAGAATTTCGGGATGTACTCGGAGTTGTAGGAGCCGTAGCTCTTGACGGAGGTCAGCAGCATCCAGTAGAACGGGAACAGAACCATGACCGCCCAGAGGGTCAGAAAAGTATAGACGATGACATTTTTGACCGTCGTACGGGTGCGGGCGGCCTTTTCGATTTTTTCGTAATTCACATTTTTGCTCATGAAAAAGCCTCCCTTCTCAATAATGCACGTGCTTGCGGCTGACAAGCAGGTTGATGCACGTGATCGTCAGGACGATCACAAACAGAATGATCGCCGCAGCCGACGCATACGACGGATAACCGCCGCTGTCGCCGTAGAGCATGTCGTAGACGTATCCGACGATGGTGTTCATTTCGGCGGCGTTGAGGTTGGTGCCGAACAGGGCGACCGCGTCGCTGTACGCCTTGAACGCACCGATGAAACCGGTGATGATCAGGTAGAACAGCATCGGGGAGATCATCGGGAGCGTGATTTTCGTGAAAACGCGGAAACGCGGGGTGCCGTCGATCTTTGCGGCGTTGTAGTAGTCCTGCTTCACGGATGCGAGGGCGCTGGTCAGGATCAGAATCTTGAACGGCATGACAACCCAGATGGTGTAGAAGCAGAGGACAAACATTTTCGCCCAGTAGGGGCCGTCAATGAAGTCGACCGGGCCGGCGGAGAACAGACTCAGCACGAGATTGGCAAGCCCGTCCGTATACGGCGTTTTCTTGAAGAGGATCATGAAGACTAAGCCCACCGCAAGCGTGTTCGTCACGTACGGCAGGAAATAGACGGTCTGGAACAGATCCTTCAGCGGTTTGATGGAGCTGAGTCCGAGCGAGATCAGCAGAGCGATTCCCGTGGACAGCGGAACGGTGATGATAACAAGGATGAACGTGTTTTTGACCGCCTGCAGGAAATAGGGATCGTGCAGAACGTACGAATAGTTGTAGCCGCCCACGCCGAAGAACGTCTGGGACGCGGAGTTGTAGCCTTCCTCGAACGAGTAGATGAATACGTCGACGAGCGGATAGACCATGAACACCCCGAGAAACAGGATCGCCGGCAGCAGGTACAGCCACGCTTTGGAATTTCGGTTATCCATAAAGACCTCCCGCGTTATCAGACATCGAAACGGATGCGTTCTTCGGTCGTTTTATTGAAAATGAAGACCTTTTTCGGTTTGAGGGCGAAACGGACGGTCTGTGCCGCGAGGTCGACTTTGTTTTCCGCACTGATGATCGAGCGGACGGTCGGATTCGCGGAACATACGTTGGTCGAAACGACACTCACGTCGCGTCCCATGACTTCAAGTCCGGACAGCTGACAGGTGAACGCGCCGTTTTCGTCGAGGATGAAGCCTTCCGGACGGATGCCGACCCACACATCCTGATCGGATACGCCCTTCACGTCAAGCACGGTGTCCGTGCCGATGATGAGCTTTCCGTTTTTGACACAGCCTTCGAAGACATTGATCGGGGGAGTACCGAGGAATTTTGCGACGAACAGGTTCACCGGATCGTCGTACACGTCCTGCGGTTTGCCGATCTGCTGGACGACGCCGTCCTTCATGACGACGATGCGGTCGGAAATGCTCATGGCCTCGTCCTGGTCGTGCGTGACGAACACGGTCGTGATGCCGGTTTCGCGCTGGATGCGCTTGATCTCCTCGCGGGTCTGCAGACGGAGACGCGCGTCGAGGTTCGAGAGCGGTTCGTCGAGCAGGAGAACGCGCGGCATTTTCACGAGCGCACGTGCGATGGCAACGCGCTGCTGCTGACCGCCGGACAGTTCGCTCGGCTTGCGTTCGAGAAGTCCGTCGATCTGGACGAGTTTCGCGATCTGCGTCGCCTTTTCGACCATCTGCTGTTTGGTCATTTTTGCTTCACCGCGGAGATTTTCAAGCGGGAACGTAATGTTCTGCAGAACGGTGAGATGCGGATACAGGGCATAGTTCTGGAAAACCAGCCCGACGCCGCGGTGTTCGGGCGGAAGATCGGTGACGTCGTCGTCCCCGAAGAAAATTTTGCCGGAGGTCGGCTTCTGCAGACCGCAGATGAGGTTCAGCGTGGTACTCTTGCCGCATCCGGACGGACCGAGCAGACCGATCAGCTCGCCGTCGGGGATTTCGAAGGTGAAATTGTCCACCGCGACGACGTCTTCCTTCACCTTCCGGTTCCGGTTGGGAAATTTTTTCGTCAGATTCTGTAATACAAGTTTCATGGTCTTTTTCCTCTATGATGATTGGAATAAAGATTGGGTGATTTTGACATGGGTATTATAGCACATCCGGCAGGGACATTCAAGAGAAGAAGAAAAAACGCCCGTTCGTGCCGGACGTTTCTGGTTTTCTTTTCTAAAACAGACGGAGTTCTTCCGCTTTCTCCTCAACATTGCCGCGTTTGATTTCCTCGATCCGCCGTGCCATCGCCGCCGCGATCTTCGGATAGCGGTACGCCAGATTGCGCTGCTGTCCGATGTCATAGTCGAGGTTGTAGAGCTGCGGATCGCGGGAATTCGCGGTTTCGGTATTCGTCGCACGCTGGAGCGGCGTACCGCTGTCCGGTTCGATGTAGAGCCACTTGCCCTGCCGGAGAACCTTGCCCGTGTGCGTGCCTTCCGCGTAGATTTCGTGCCGTCCGAAGCCGTCTTCCCCGGTCAGCGCGCCGAAGAGGTTCACGCTGTCGCACGCCGGAACGTCCGCGTCGAGCATTTCCGCAAACGACGCCAGCAGGTCAACCTGCGAGAACAGCGCATGGCTGACGCCCGGACGGATGTGTCCCGGCCAGCTTGCGAGGAACGGAATGCGGATGCCGCCTTCGAACCGGCTGTATTTGCCGCCGCGCAGAGGTCCTGCGGGACGGTGCTCGCCGTTGAGGTCGACTGCACGGTCGATGTAGCCGTCGTCGAGGACGGGGCCGTTGTCGCTCGAGAAGATCACGATCGTATCCTCGAGCAGCCCGTTTTCGCGCAGCGCATCCATGATTCCGCCGACGCACCAGTCCATTTCCGCGATGACGTCCCCGCGCGGGCCGAGTCCGGTCGCGCCTTCGAACTTTTTCGACGGCAGACGCGGCACGTGCGGCTGATGCAGGGCGTAATACAGGAAGAACGGACGGTCACGGTTTTCGTTCACGAACGTCTTCGCACGTTCAAGGAAGGTTTCGGCGAGGTCTTCGTCCCGCCATAACGCCGCCGTACCGCCGCGCATATAGCCGATGCGTCCGACACCATTGACGATGGTCATGTCGTGCCCGTGCGACGCTTTCATTTTGAGCAGTTCGGGATTGTCCCGTCCGGTCGGCACTTCGGGGAACGGATTTTCCGCGACGTCGTACATGACCGTGATCGGATCATCGGGATCGAGATTCAGTACATTCCGTCCGTCGAAGTAGACACACGGTACCCGGTCGGCCGTCGCGGGGAAGATGAAGCATTCGTCAAACCCGACGTCAAGCGGCGTACGGTCGACGGGACGGTTCCAGTCGATGGGTGCCGAGCCGTCGCTGAGTCCGAGATGCCATTTACCGACCACCGCGGTGCGGTAACCGTTGTCACGGAACAGCTGCGGCAGGGTATAAACCCCTTCGTCAATGATGCACGCGGCATCTCCGGGCAGGATATGCACACCTTCCCGTCTGGACGGATACCGTCCGGTCATCAAGGAATAGCGTGCGGGCGTACAAACGGGTGAAGTCGAATACGCCTGCGAGAACCGCAGACCGCTTCCGGCGAGCGCATCCACGTTCGGCGTGGCAATATCCTGCGCACCGTAGCACCCGAGATCCCCGTAGCCGAGGTCATCCGCATAAATAATCACAACATTCGGTTTACGTTTTTCCATATTTATAATCTCCCCAGTTTCAAAAGGTTTTGGAGTGGGGTTTGGGGAGAACCTTTTCCTCAAAAAGGTTCTCCCCAAGAAAATCAATCAAAAAAAATCGGGTTCGTCCATGCGTACTTGCCGTCTTTGTCGATGACGGTGGCACGGATGTACTTGTAGCCTTCGCCGATCTTGAATTCGGCGCGGGTGAGATTGCCGTCGGCGGAACGGAAGATGCGGGTCGGGTGCATATCGCTGTGGAAGCGGATCTTGGAAACTTCGGAACATTCAACCACAGCAACGCCGTCTTCCACATAGAAGTTGTAAATTTCCGGACCGCAGGAGGCGTAGAACTTGCCGTCCTTCAGTGCCGCGAGAATCGCGTTGATGTTGTTTTCCGCGCGGACCATGACCCAGCCCTTGCAGTGGTGGTTCATTGCGTGGCCGTCGTCGGTCGCAACGCCGTAGATGAGCTTGCCCTGTCCGAGGATTTCGTCCCAGTATGCCGCGTCAGTGTCCATGTCGTCTTCGATCACGCAGCCGCTGTTCCAGATTTCCATCGCGAAGTTGCCTTCGAGCTTTTCGAAATACCGCGCGGGCGTGGAGCTCCATTCGGGATGGCAGTAGATGGTCATGTTGCCGTTGGCATGGATTTCGTCGAGGTAGGGCTGATATTCTTCCTGATTCTTCGCCTTGCCGGAGTCGAGCCGCTGGTCCTGATCGTAGCCGTTGCCGTCCTCCTTCGCGGGGCCGATGCAAACGGTATGGAAGCACCGGAATCCCTTGCCGTGCTCAAACGTATTGTCGTACTCCATCCCGGGAATGATCGTGACCGGCACGTCCGGCGCAAAATTCGTATAGTTATAATACCGGTGGTCGGTCAGCGCAAGAAAATCGTACCCGTTTTCATAATGCAGACGGATCACCTCTTCCGGTGTCCCGCGCCCGTCCGATCTCGTGGTATGGCAGTGCAGACCGCCCTTCAGCATCTTCTCATTTCCTGCAAATGCCTGCTGCTGTTTCATGTTGATGTATTCCTTTCTATGGTGATTTTTCCGTTTTTGGCTGTTTGCCTGTATGGGTATTATACAATATTCTTTGGGGGATGGCAAGATGGTTTGTGGAAATTTTGTGTGTGCGGAGCTTTTTTCAAAAAGCGACCGTTTCACCATTTCAAACCCCTTGCAATCCCCCCACCCGCTGTAGTATAATGAAAAAAATCGAAAATTATGAAAGAAAAGGAGAACCACCATGACAGAAGAAAACAGGAATGAGCGTGGTGCCGTAAACATCCTCACACTGGGGGCGAAGAATGACGGTTCTGAGGACGTTTCCGGAATTGTCAACCGGTATACAAAGGAGTACGCCCTGTATTTTCCTGCAGGACGGTATAAGGTCTGCCACCCGCTCGTCATTGAAAATCCGGTTTACGGTACCGGCTACGCACGCGGATCGCAGGCGGATGATACACATACATGGCTGATTTCCGAAATTCAGCACGACGAAACCGATCCGATGAAGGAGACCGGCGTTATCTGCTTCGGCGGCGCCGGACGGTTTACCGTCGAGGATATCAATATCCGCTGCTGCAGCCATGAATGCGGGATCTATATCAATCCCTGCGTTCAGGCAACCGCCACCTTTGTCAATAAGGTCGGGATCTATAACGTGCGCGGGTACGGTCTGCTTGCCGCCAAGGGAGACGATGTCCCCGGTTTTGCATCCCGTCCGCTGTTTCTGCAGAATATGACCATCTTCGGTACCGCCGATTATCCCTATCCCTGCGTCGGGATCCAGCTCGGAGACCGCATCGGCGATAACCGCTTCGAAAATATCGAGATCATGGGTACCCGTATCGGTGTTGTGCAGGAGGCTTCCTTCGTCTATGCCGCCAATATGCACATCTGGACCGGCTGCCTCGGGCAGAAGGACAACGACCAGTGGTGGGAAACCACCCGCAGCATCGTCCTCGGTCACGGCGATGCCAATTTCCTCGGTGACAATATCTACGTCGATACCAGCTTTGTCCTCATCGAATTCCGCTCTCCCCACAATATGCTGTCCATCAATAACTTCATGTCGTGGGAGGACGGCTCCATCCGCGGGTGCAGCAAAACGGGCGCGAAACTGTTCGGAATTCCCGAGGGAATGACCGAATACCCCAACATCAATCTCACAAACGGCCTTATCTTTGTCAGCGGTACCAACGATCACCCCGGCAAACTGGATGATATTACCGCACCGTCTCCCAATGCACGGATCCGGAACGTCCGTGTCCTCAGCAATTACTGCCTGAACGCGGAAACATGGCGCCGCCATTCCTTCCTCCGCTGTGACACGCCCTCCTATTCCGGTATTGTCGCTCCGTCCGATACCGACCAGTATGTGCGGATCGCCGCCATTGTTCAGGAAGCGGGCGGAACCTGCGAGCTGATCTATACCGCCGACAATGGTGACCGTGCCGATTTCACCCTTGCCACAAAGGGTACAGTTACCAACATCCGGATGAAAAAAGGAATTTTCTGCGACGCGGAATTCTACGACAGGATCGAAGATAAATTCTATACCCTGTACGTCAGGGTTCCCGCGGGAAGTCCCGAACTTCACTATACCGTGAAAACCGTCTGCGCAAGTGAGTGCTATTTCCCGCTTGACCTCGGTCTGCTGAAAAATCACTCCGATTTTTCAGCGAAAACCGAAATTCTCGATACCGATAAAGAACTTGGCTATGTATCTGCAACGGAGGAATTATCATGCTGACCAGAGAAGAAGTACGCGCCGCCATCCGATTTGAAAATCCGCCCCGTCCGCCGCGCGCGTTCACCAAATGGTGGGGCGAAGGTCTCGGCGAACAATACGGTTCCCAGCTTTCCCGCTTTGACAAATACGAAGAAGACGTCGTCGT
>JBGVOJ010000608.1:0-8633 GCA_045126415.1 Eubacteriales bacterium
ACATACCGTGCGGGAATTCCGGCGGCACGCAACAGGACAGCGGCGGCTGTAGCAAAATGAATACAATAACCGGTGTCACTTTTCTCAAGAAACCACTGCGCAAAATCGTCGTATGAGGCATCCATCGCGGCGGTGGAACGGTCATAAACAGCGGAACGCTGGACATAATTCAGAATTTTCCGGAGGATATGATCCTGTGCTTCGTCCCCTTTCAGGATTGTACGGAGGAGCTTGTCTGCCCATTCTTTCGTTTCCGGCGGCAGAGTCGTATATCCGGGATCGACGCTTCCGGAACCGAAAACCACGGAAGGGATCCGGGAATATGGGAAACTGTAGGAATTCAGATTATCCCAGTTTGCCATGGATCCGCCGGTCAGAGTGATTGTCTCGGTGGAATAATATGGCACATACAGCATCTGCCGGACTCCGTAAGTGGCAATTCCGATGGTACCGGAGGCGGCGGTTTCCGAACCCGGCGTGAAAGTCTCGCTGCGTTCCGGCGAAGATTCCCATGCGGTTCCGGTATAGATGTCATAATCCTGTCCGCGGAGGTATATGGTGCCTGAATAGGGGGCATATACCCGCATGACGGAAAAGGAGAGATTGCTTTTCGGACCGACACTCCGGAGATTCAGTGTCTGGTTGGAGAAAACACCGGAGATGTTTCCGTTCATTACCGATTCGACGGAGGTCATCGCTTTCTGAAACCATGTGACAGTTTCTTTCTGAATTTCACCCGCACGGCTGACATAGTCTGCCTGCGGATTTAGGCAGAACAGCAGAGCCAGTGCCGCCGTGACAGGAACTGCGGTCAGCAGAGTCAGGATTCCGCCCTGTACCGGATCCCTGCGGCGCACAAGGTCAGTAATCATCAGCAGTACGATCCCGGCAATCAGCAGGTACAGGCAGGATTCTTCCGGAAGTGTATCAGTGGTGATGAGACAGAGAGACAACGGAAGGAGTACGGACGGCATGAGAAACAGAATATGCTGTCTGCGGCAGAGGCAGCAGCTTACCGTGAGGGATGTGATGCCTGCCAACAGGAACAGAGCCAGTTCCAATTCTTCGGCAGCCGGTTCACCGATCGCCTGCCAGCCGTACACGTTTTGAAAATGAGAGGATATCGTGTAAGCGATGGTTTTCAGCTGACTCCACAGGAGACCGTCACTCCATAGAACGATTGATGCCGGAATGAGGAGCAGCAGGAGCAGAAGCCCGCCGAAAGGAATGTACAGGATCAGTGCAGACAGAACGGAAATACCGCCGCAGCCTTTGAACAGCCGGACAGTGGTTTCCGGTGAGACATCCAGTTCAAACCCTGTGACGATGCAGCCGACCGCACAGGCGGACAGAAGGAAAGCGAAGAACGCACCGAGCAGATGATTTACCCAGTGTTTACGTTTCATCCGGCTCACCTCCTATATGGTATTCCCAGGTGGCGGAATCCTTTCGGTCTCCAATGGTGCCGTCCGGTGCAAACGGTGCGGCAAGGAGGACATCCATGCATTTCCGAAAGACCCAGCGTTCCGGAATGAACCATGTTTCTACTCCACGACCGGTCAGTACCACGATCTCAAATGCCGTCTGATGATTCAGCAGCCAGTTCCCGAGATACAGCAGACGACCGAACTTGCGGTCAAGTTCCTCCGGGGTACCGTTCAGATCCATGGTCAGGCGCATCAGTCCCTGATCCGGCTGCATCGGTTCGCGGAGAAGAAGATCATCTGCCTTGGCGGAAAGTTTCCAGTGTACCAGATTCAGGCTGTCTCCTGGACGGTACGGCCGTATTTCATGGTTTTCCGCATATCCCGAACCGTATTTCGGCCGCCACGCACGGGAAAGATACCGCGTCAGTGCGGGAGGAAGCGACATTTCTGCCGGCTGAGGCATGATGCGGAGGATCTGCGCGGACGCATCGCGGATATTCAGGCGGAAAAGTCCGAGGTAATCGTATACTTTCGCACGGTATGGTTGTATGATCAGTGCTCCGCAGTGGTCTGACGGAAGACTGTCACCGGAACGGAGAAGCCAGCTTTCGCCGGTATTTGGTTTTGTGATCCGGATTCTGTAATTTACGGGCGGGCGCGGGCCGCGTCCGTAGGTCTCCATGCGGATTTCTGTTTTTCTGCCCTGCGGGATCCTGTCTCCGGTGATGAGCTTCAGTCGGGTTGTAAGCATCGGCCACAGGCTCAGCAGAAGGGAGAAGGGCGGGAGAAGAAGAACGCTCAGCAGGACGATCCAGGAAAACCACTTCTGGTACGCTCCGTAAAAGACCATGCTTCCGAGGATGATCAGAGCATAACAAATTCGTCGTTGGATCATGTCAGCGCATTTTCGGAGCAGGCGTCTGCTCGATGATCTGTTTCAGGATATCTTCTGCGGTTTTTCCCTGTCCTTCGGCTTTGGAGGACAGCAGGAGACGGTGAGCGACCGTCCACGGGAAAACTTCCCGTACGTCTGCCGGGACGACATAATCCCGTCCGCGAAGACGTGCCATTGCTTTGGACATGGAAGTCACGGCGAGCGTGGCACGCGGACTTGCCCCGCGCAGGATGTCGTCAGAATTCCGGGTGACTGTGATCAGATCCACAATGTATTTGACCACGGCTTCATGAATGAATGTTCCGGCGACGATGTTCTGCATGACGGCGAGGTCGTCACGGCTCATCAGTGCGGCGAGTCTGCCGAGCGGATTTCCTTCCTGTCTGTTCAGAATCATGGCGATCTCGTCCTTTGGTGAGGGATATCCGAGGCTCAGACGAACGGTGAAACGGTCCATCTGGCTGTCCGGTAACATCTGTGTCCCGGCGGCACCGGTCGGGTTCTGAGTGGCAATGACGATGAACGGTTCCGGAAGAGGATGGCTCACACCGTCCACGGTGACCTGACCTTCCTCCATTGCTTCCAGCAAGGCGGACTGGGTGCGGGATGTGGCACGGTTCAGCTCATCCGCGAGAAAGAGATTGCACAGGATTGCGCCTTTCTGATATCGCATCTCGCCAGTCTGCCGGTCGGGAATCGAGTATCCGGTCACATCGGACGGAAGAACGTCGGGGGTGAACTGAACACGGTTGTATTCGAGATCGAGTACCCGTGAAAAAGCAAGTGCCATGGTCGTTTTGCCGACCCCGGGAACATCTTCAAGCAGGATATGTCCTTTGGACAAAACAGCCGCAAGAACCCAGAGCAGTACGGTGTCTTTGCCGACCACGACCTGCCGGATCTGACTCAATATCTGCTGGGCGTAATTCTTTACGGTATTATCTTCGGTTGTTCTCACGGGCAGACCTCCTGTATTTTCTGCGTAATTATGTCATTGATTATATGACGTTTCTGTTCTGCAGATAGTTCCCTTTTTTTGATATTTTTTTGAAGAACTTACTTTATTCCGCACTGCTGCAGATGACTTCCAGTTTCATGACACCGTCCGTCCATGAATCGGCAGTGAGACAGACGCGCCAGAGGGAGTTCACTTTCCATTCACGCAGCAGTTTGGCATCGGTCAGAGGGAATTCTTCCACGGTCAGGCGGAAATCGGCACCGGAGAAAACTGCCGTACATCCGGCATCTTTGAACAGCAGTGTATTGCCGTCGATTTCCGGCTTTTCAGCACACATCCAGTACCAGCAGACGTTTTTTGCTGCCGACAGTTCCAGCCGGTCGTTCACTGTGACGTTGGAACCGTACATTGCGGCCTCTCTTGTATAGCGGAGGAGCCCGGTTTCTGCCGGCCATGCGGCAGTCAGGTCATGGGTCACGCTGTCTGCTGTACGTCCTGCCGGAACCGCATGATAGTTTGCACCGGGCTTTTGTTCCGCGCCGCCGATGTCGGGCAGATTATGGTAACACGACCGCATGGTCCAGAGAGTGTAGCGTTCGGATGAGAAGGTTTTCTGGGTGTACTGTTCCACTCCGGCATCGATGAATACGGGAGATTCGCCGCGGAACAGAACGATATTGCCGACGTCATTATGGTTATGGCTTTCCGCATTGCAGCCGCCCTTGTAGGCGAGACACAGACCGGATGCTTCATCTCTGGCGATGAAAATTTCAAGTCCGTCGTAATATGTCCGATTTTCCGGTTTCACCTTCAGCGGTTCCGGCTGAGGTTCGATCGGATTCCGAAAGGCACGATAGACCGTGGTGCCGGTTCCGACTTCCAATGTACGTGCGTTTTCCTTCTTTTCCGAAAGTTCCACGGCAAATGCGGTCAGTTTCGGAGACGCGGTACGGCGTCCGTAACGGGCGATCAGTGCGGCATCTCCGCCGAGACGGTGGGACGCGTCTGCAAAATTGACGTAGAAGTCGCCGGTGATATGGACATCAGCGATGTATTCGCCCATGCGGCGGACGAGCGGATTGCCGAATACATCGATCTTTCCGCCGGAGAGATCCCACAGAAGTTCGAGACAGTCGAAATAGGAGGCACCAGCCACACCCCAGTCACCGGGACCTTCGTCACAGCCGCCGTCGCTCTTGTAGAAGCGGATGAAACGGTCGAGAAGTTCCAGGGATTCTTTCACAATTGCTGTCCGTCTGGTATCGTCGGTCTCGCACAGTATCAGCGCGGTCAGTACGTTGGAAATGATCCACGGTGTCCAGTTGTTGAGCGTCTGACCTTTGGATCCTTTCCACCACATGGTATCCTTGAAACAGAGGAACGGATGAAAAATACGACGGTCGAGCAGACCGAGCATCCGGCGGGTGATTACCGGGGTCAGAGCATCGAGTCTGTCACGGAGAAGGAAGTATACCATGGCGATATCAGCGCCGGTCGCGGCGGAAAACAGATCGATATAATGAACATCGTCTCCGTCACCGAGGTCGAAATGGTCGACCAGACGTTCCTGCTTTCCATGACGGGGAGTGTTATGCGCCGGAATGACCCATGTGGATTCTTCGCAGATCGCCCAGATGTAGTCGACGAGCAGGTCGAGGAAGCGTCCCTTTCCTTCGGTTTTTTCCGCTGCTGCGAGGATCATCATGGCACGGCGGCGTTCGAAATAGGGCCCTTCATAATTGGAACGGTTGCCGTTTTCGTAGTATTGACGGTACAGCGATGCGGGCAATGCGGGAATCGGACGTTCAAGAAGTGCTTCCGCCTGAGGGATCGTCTCCGGATAAACGGCGTTTGCCGGAGGAAGGTCACCGTACATGCGTACTTCCGTGTGCGGAAGGAGCAGCGAAGCGGTTTCGGGGATGAATCCGGTTAAGATAGGTTCCATAATTTTCTCCTTTTTTGAGGTTTCAGCGTTTATGGGAATGCGGTTTCGTGTATATTTTGATTGAAAAACAGTAAAATTTCTTCTTGCTTACGTGAAAATTATACAATAATCCCCTTCTGTTGTCAACAGAAAAATAAGGATACCCCATCCAAAACATTCTGATGGAATCCTATACAGAAAACCGCATCCGCGGGCTCATCTCCTGCGGATACGGTTTTCATGTCTATCCTTATTGCTGCCGAATCGTTCTACATATTTTTTCTCTGTCGTATTTTCCCTTACCCTCCTGTATGGATTCCAGTTTATAGCATACTCGATCCGCATAGACGAACGGACCGTCTCATTCGCCGTTCAGCATAGACAGGATCCGGAGGAGATTCAGTCCGGCGATGTTGCGGGAATAACACAGACTTCCGTTGGGAGCTTCGCAGTCTATGTTGTTTCCGGAACCGTTCCAGTTCACTTCCCTTTCTTTGGGGAGCGTCCCATGACCTTCTTGAAGCATTTCCCGAAATGATATTCATCGTAGAAACCGTAGGTGGCGGCTACTTCCTTCAGTTTCACGGTTGGTTCGTTCTGGATCAGCTCATCCGCCATACGGCATTTCAGTTCCATCTGCCATGTGTGAATGCTGACACCGGTACTTTCACGGAATTTGCCGGTGATCGTGCGTACGGAATAGCCCAGTGTATCTGCCAGTTCTTCATTCGAAAGAAAACGATGCGGTGTCCGGCGGATCAGCGACTTGATCTCATCCGCGGTGGAAGTTTTTTTTCTGCCGGCTGCACTGAGTTCGCAGAGGAGCAGATCCAGATAAGCCGGAACTTTGGCTCGTTCGTATGGTTCATCCGACCAGAACGCACGGATCATCCGTTCAAAGTATTTCTCAACCGTGGAATCTCTCCCGCAGTGTACCACCATCGGAAATGTGTAATATGCGCTGTTTTCCTGAGGGTTCTCTGTCACAGTGTCTCCCGAACATGGATAAAAATGAATGTAGCAGGTTTTCACGACCGATTCACATGGGATGTTTCCGTAATGATGGCGGCCACCCTGAAGCAGAAGGACATCCCCGGTGTTTACGGTATATTCGGTTCCGTCCTGTGTTATCTGCCAGCATCCTTCACGGATGAAAATCAGATCATGGACCTCCATGATCCGGTTGGGGTGCCGGCTTCTGATATGCTGATTGAAGTTGCAGGTCTGGATGATTCGTTTTTCGTTCCGGCTGAGTGAATTGTACAGCATGTTCGTCCTCTTTGTACATGTTTTTTTCCGTTTTATACATTTTCTTTTGTGTGGTTTCAGTATATCATAAAATAAGAATATAAGTCAAGAACATCATATTTGAAAAGGAGTATGACCTATGAAAAAACTGAATGTCGCTTTGGTCGGTCTGGGATTCGGTGGTGCTTTTGCCGGAATCTACAAGGAACATCCGGATATCGGTGAACTGACCCTGTTTGATACCAGACGTGAGATCGCACAGCAGGTATCCGATCACATCGGCAGTGCGAAAATTGCTGACAGTTTTGAAGCAATCCTTGCCGATCCTTCCATTGATGCCGTCCATCTGGTGACACCGATTCCACTCCACGCCGATCAGACGGTTGCGGTTCTGGAAGCCGGTAAACACTGTGCCTGTACGGTTCCCATGGCTACCTCCCTTGAAGATATCCGCCGCATTGTGGAAGCAAAACGGAAATCCGGAAAGAACTACATGATGATGGAGACAACTCTCTACACCTATCAGTATTTCTATGCCGCAAAGATGAAGGAAGAGGGAAAGTTCGGCAAGATCCAGTTCTTCCGCGGTTCCCATTATCAGGACATGGCAAACTGGCCGTCCTACTGGATGGGTCTGCCTCCTATGTGGTACGGTACTCACGCCATCGGTCCCATGGTGGCCCTGTCCGGTTCCCGCATCTGCCGGGTCAACTGCTTCGGTTCCGGTACCATGGAAGAATGGCTGCATGAGCAGTACGGCAATCCGTTCCCGGTGGAATCCGCGCTGTTTGAGTTTGAAAGTGGTATCAAGGGAGAAGCGACCCGCTCTCTGTTTGAATGTGCAAGAGTATATCAGGAAGGGATGTTTATCTATGGTTCCGATGCCTGCTTTGAATGGGGCTTTTCCGACGGCAGTGATCCCTATATTACCACGTTCCATCCGGCCGAAGAAGGAAAACGCGGCGGATGGAGTGATGTCAAAGTCACACCCATGCCGAACTATTACGAAGATCTTCCCGAAGAATTATGGCACTTCACGGTCGGCGGAAATTATGACCCACTGAACCCGCAGGAATCTCTCAAAAAAGGTGCCGGTGCGGGACATCACGGTTCCCATGCCCATCTGGTACACGAGTTTGTGCGGAGCTGCATCGAGGAACGCAAGCCGTGGATCGACGAGGTTCTCGGGGCGAATATTACCGCCGCCGGTATCTGTGCCCACGAATCGGCAATGAAGAACGGCGAAGCGGTGATTGTGCCGGAGTTTTGACAATAAATCAAAAAAACGTACTGAAAAGTACGTTTTTTTGATAAAAAGTAAACCAGCAGTCGGTACAATTTCCGGAAGAATTATGATACAATAAATAAAAAAGCAAACGAGGTGCAATCTATGAACATGCAGAAAACCGGAGCCTTCATACAAGCTGCCCGAAAGCGTCTGAATCTGTCACAGCAGGCACTGGGTGAGTATCTTTCGGTGACGGACAAGGCGGTCTCCAAGTGGGAACGAGGACTTGCCTGCCCGGACATTGAAAATCTGAAAAACATGGCGATGCTGTTCCAATGCAGTATGGCGGATATCGTCAACGGTTCCCAGCCGGATCCTTCCCATTCCAGCAATCTTCCCATGGATCTTCCCGTTGTCGGTAATACTTCGGGGATTCCGGAGGCCGATGTTACGGTAACTCTTGATTACACTGCATCACAGTCCATCTCTCCCCTGCTGTTCGGGGACAATCTGGAACACACCCGCGGCTGTATTTACGGCGGTCTGTCCGCAGAGCTTCTGAGAAATCGGAAATTTGTCGGCAAGCCCGGACGTTACGGTTGTGCTCACGAATGGTATACCGTGGGTGAAAAAACCGTTATGGCATTTGGAGGCTCCTACACCCGTCATGCAGATGGGTATAAAATGCGCCGCAGTCACGAGCGGAATGCTCAGTACATCACAAGTTACAAGCCCGGAACCGCCGGTATGGGACAGAAGGATCTGTATCTGCGCGCGGACACGGACTATCAGTTCGGTATTGCTGTAAAGGCATCCGTGGAAACCGTGCTTACGGTTACTCTCATGAGCCATGACCGTAAAATTTATGACAGCAAAACCCTGACTGCGCGTACGGAGGATTATTCGGAAGAAACCCTGATCCTGCACGTACCCTGTGAAGACAGCGAAGCACG
>JBGVOJ010000609.1:0-9219 GCA_045126415.1 Eubacteriales bacterium
CAAACGCAAAGCATGGACGGCGGCAGCCAAGACATGCGGTGTAATACTTTATGTAGCTGAATTCTGACATGACGTACGATATCACGGAGACAGAAGGGGTCTGTGCTGAACAAAACGAAGTTTTGAGAAGTCGCTCCACTATTCCTGATGATTTTTATGACTATATGGCTATAGGTCTGACAAATTTCAGCCATACTCTACTTGCAATTCCTCCTTTTTCCCCCTTCTAAATCATATCAACTGCAATAGCCGGCTACAACAGATTGAAGTTTTTGCGGAGCTTTTTTCAAAAAGCGACCGTATCCCCTTTCCAAACAATCCGCACTCCCCCAAAATCCATTAACCAAACGAAAAATCCCGCATAGACTGATACCGAAATCCAATATTTCGGAGGGAACGAATGAAAAGTGTGTACGGCGGGTATGTGAGACTGGAAACGGACGGGGCGGCTTACTTTGCGGGAGCGAATACGGCGGACGGGTTCCGCGGACTGTACGGCGAGATTGCGGACGAACGGGTGCTGGAGAGGGTTTATGTCATCAAAGGCGGTTCGGGAACGGGGAAGAGTACCTTGATCCGCAAGGCGGTCGATGCGGCGGCGAAGGAAGGTGTGCAATCGGAGCTGTATTACTGCGGGTCTGATCCGTATTCTCTTGACTGCGCGGTGATCGGGGGACGGATCGCCGTTCTCGACGGAACCGCGCCCCATGTGCGCGATATGACCTATCCCGGCGCGTCGTCGTCGCTTGTAGACGTGTCGAAATTCTGGGACAGCGGGATGCTGAAGGAGGTGCGGGATGAGATCATCGCGCACTGCAGCGCGAAGTCCACGTGCTGGGAGTCCGCGTACCGCTGGCTGCGTGCCGCCGAAACGGTGGGTGCGGAACGGACGTCTCTCGCGGAACGGTGTTTCGACCGTGAAAAGGCGGCGGCGTACATCGGACGGTTCATGAAACGTCTCGGAAAGCCGGACGCCGTGGAAAGCGGACACACGACGGTGCGCTATACCCGTGCGCTGACGATGCGGGGACGGTTCTATCTTCCGACGTTCGAGAATCTCGCGGAGACGGTCTTCGCTGTTTCGGATGCACAGGGCTGTGCAGTACCGTTCATGAATCTGCTTGCCGGATGTCTGGCGGCCGCCGGATACGACACGGTCGTCTCCCGCCTGCCCGTGACGGGTCACGTTGACGGGATTTACCTCCCCGGACGGCGGATTGCCGTCGCGACCGCACGTCCGGAGGGGGAATTCCGTATAATCAACATGACGCGTTTCATCCGTGACGATATCCCCGACGGACTTCGCGGACAGATGCGTCTGGCGGCAAAGATCGAGGAATCCTGCATGGATGAGGCGGCCGCGTGTCTGGCGCGTGCCGCAGAAGAGCATTTTGCCCTCGAGGAAATCTATAAACAGGCGATGGATTTTCCGGCACTCGGACGCTATACCCGTAAGATTTGCGCGGAAATTGCGGAGCGCCTGAAAAAATAAGATACCGCCCGCGGTACAGGATGCCGGACGATTTTTGCCGGATATCTTGACCGTGGGCGATTTTTTGTGTATAATAGGGGCAGAATTTTTCGAAAGTACGGGAAAAATTATGAAATATTACGATATTACGCAGGAATTATTCACCTCTAACGTCTATCCGGGGGACAAAGCACCCGCGTACAAACGCATTTCCGATATGGCGGACGGTAAGGTCTGCAACATCACCGAATTCGAGATGAACGCCCACAACGGTACGCATATCGATGCGCCGCGCCACTTCATCTGTGACGGTCTGACGATCGATCAGCTTCCGCTCGAAACGCTCATCGGGGAATGTGAAGTCGTTACGTTCGACCATTCGGTGGAAAGGGAAGACCTCGAACCGCTGAACCTCGCCGGACGCGGCGTGAAGCGGCTCCTCTGCAGCGGAAAGTGCTGTCTGATGATGAGCGCGGCGAAGTATCTCTCCGAATGCGGGATTCTCCTCATTGGTGTGGAAACGCAGAGCATCGCGCCGATCGAAGCACCGATGGCGGTTCATGTGGAAGTTCTCTCGCACGGCATCATCGCCCTTGAAGGTCTTGTGCTGACCGACGTTCCGGACGGCACATACACGCTGTTTGCCGCACCGCTCAAGCTCGGCGGATCCGACGGTTCTCCCTGCCGCGCGGTACTGATGGAAGCGTAATTTACCGAAAATTCATACCCTGTTTCCAGAGGATGTATTTATTGAAGGCTGTTAAACTACTATAATAGGTACATCATTTCGGAAGAAGGTACATAAATGAACAATTTCAAGCAAAAACTGATTCAATTCATGATCGGACGCTACGGCATGGACGAAATGTACATCGGTCTGGTCGCTGTGTGGTTTTTCCTGACGGTTATCAATTCCTTTGTGCAGTCAACCCTGCTGAGTCTTCTCGGGACTGCTGTACTGATTTTCGGTTTGTATCGGTTTATGTCCCGCAATCACGCGAAGCGCCGCCGTGAGAATGAGTGGTTCCTCAGAATCTGGCGTCCGGTGAAAAACTGGCTGACGTTCCAGCGCGATCGCTTCCGCGACCGGAAGACCGCGCGCTACCGCAAGTGCAGGCACTGCAAGGCGATCATCAAACTGCCGAATAAAAAGGGGAAACACACCGTTCGCTGCCCGAAATGCGGAGAACGGTTTGATGTGAGGATTTAAAAGCTCATGAAAAATTTTGATATTGACCGCTGGATGGAAGATTATATCACGAAAATCACGTCTGTTTTCGGCGAACGCATCCGTTTCATCGGGCTGCAGGGAAGTTATGCACGCGGCGAAGCGCACGAGAACAGTGACATCGACGTTGTGATGATCCTCGACAAACTTGACTATGCGGACATAAAGGCATATGACGAAGCTGTCTCTGAACTTCCGGCACGGGATCGTCTGTGCGGATTTCTTGCCGGTGAGGACGAACTCAGAAGCTGGGAACGCTCCGACCTGTTCCAGTTTTATCACGATACCCGCCCGCTGTACGGCAGTATCGACTGGATGGAAGAGCTTCTGACGCGTGAGGATATCCGCCGCGCGATCCGCTTCGGTGCGTGCAATCTGTATCATATGTGCATTCACAACGCGCTGCACGGGAAACGGGAAGACGACGTGAACGGTCTGTACAAATCGGCGGTATTTACCCTGCAGGCGAAGTATTTCTGCGAAACCGGCGAATATGTAAGCAAACGGGCCGATCTTGCGGAAAAGCTCACCGGAGATGACCGTGAAATTCTGGCGTACGCCATGGGAAAAGCGGGAACGCTGGACGAAAAATCGGAAACCCTGCTGAACTGGTGCAGACACATCATCACGGAAATCAAGGAATAACTCTGTTTCGTTTCACAGATTGAAGTTTTTTGGAAGGAGTTTGAGGAAACCTTTTTTCAAAAAAGGTTTCCTCAAGTCCCCCATTCTATAATAAGAAAGGAAGACATCATGGAATTCAAGGAATTTCTGAAATCCGCAGCAGCGGTGAAGCCTTCGCAGCGTCAGCTCGACTGGTTCGATACCGAGTTCTACGCGTTCGTTCACTTCACCGTCAACACCTACACCGACCTCGAATGGGGGCTCGGCAATGAAGATCCTGCGATCTTCAATCCCTACGACCTCAACTGCGACGAATGGGTTGAAGCGGTCAAGTCCGCCGGCATGAAGGGGCTTGTCCTTACCGCGAAGCACCACGACGGCTTCTGTCTGTGGCCGAGTGCGTACACCGACCACTCCGTAAAGAGCAGCCCGTGGAAGGACGGCAAGGGTGACGTGGTTCGCGAATGCGCCGAAGCCTGCAAGCGCGGCGGCATCAAGTTCGGCGTATACCTCTCTCCGTGGGACAGAAACTCCAAATACTACGGCACCGACGAATACAACGACTACTACTGCAATCAGCTCACCGAGCTTCTCACGAACTACGGCGAACTGTTCATGGTATGGTTCGACGGCGCGTGCGGCGAAGGCCCGAACGGCAAGAAGCAGGTCTACGATTTCGAACGCTACATCGCCCTTATCCGCAAGTATCAGCCGAACGCGTGCATCTTCAACGACCACGGCCCCGACGTCCGCTGGTGCGGCAATGAAGCCGGTCAGGCAAGACGCGCCGAATGGGCGGTCGTTCCCACAGAACTCTGCTATCGCTGCGACACTCAGACCGGCCCCGGTCCTCTCGCTGACGGTGCGGATCTCTCGTTCATGTACAACTCCGACCAGAACATCGGCGAACTGAACAACATCATGTATTCGAAGGGGCTCGGCTTTGCCGGTTCCGAAATCGATATGTCCATCCGTCCGGGCTGGTTCTATCACGAAAAGGAAGAACCCCACTCCCTCGACCGTCTGTTCCGCACGTACGTCAACTCCTGCGGCGCGAATACTTCGTTCAACCTCAACGTCCCGCCGATGCCGTCCGGACGTTTTGATCCGCGCGACATCCAGCGTCTGAAGGAACTCGGCGACGCACTTGAAAACGCGTTCGGCGAATCCAAGAAGGTACCCTGCACGATCACGAAGATAGACACGGGCAGCGATACCCAGTGCAAGTACGAAATCGTCCTTGAGGAAGAAACCGACATCCGTTTTGTCAACCTCATGGAAGACCTCACCGCCGGTCAGAGAATCGAATCCTTCCGCATTTACAATGACAACGGCTGTATCTACCACGACTACACCGTCGGTCACCGCAAGCTCTGCTGGATGAAGACGAAGACCAAGAAGCTCACTCTCTTCATCACCAGCGCAAGAGACGAAGTCGTCATGCGTGACATCAGCGTCTACAAGGCGTGAGGGGGAACAAATATGAAGAATATCGTTGTTGAAGGACACCGCGGATACTGTGCGCAGTATCCGGAAAATACGCTCGTTTCCTTTGAAGCTGCCATCGATCTCGGCGTGGATGCCGTGGAATTTGACGTGTGGCTGACCGCCGACAAGGTGCCGGTGCTGTCCCATGACGGCAACACGCTCCGCTGCTGCGGGGTCAACAAGCACATCCGCGATATGTCGTTTGAGGAAGTGCGTACGCTCGAACCGGCGTATGAAGCGAAGTTCGGCGACAAGTTCAAGGGACAGGGGATCAAAATTCCGACGCTGGAGGAACTCCTGCAGCTCTGTGCGGAAAAGCGCCCGGACATGAGTCTCGGCGTGGAAATCAAGGAGTACACCGAAGAAAACGTCGACCTGACGATCGCGCTGCTGAAGAAGTACGGCTTCTTCGAGCGCTGCTGGTTCTACGCGTTCAACGCGCGGATCATCCGGTACATCAAGGAGAAGTACAACGGCCGCACCATGGGCTATCCGGACTTCCAGATGGGCGAATGGTTCGACGGTGCGTACGATTATTATGAAGAAATCGGCGTTGCGATGACGTACGTGAAGTCGGAAATCATGTCCGTCTATCAGGCGAAGGGGATGCCGATGCACCTCTTCTGCGCGGACAACGAAGCGGACGTACAGCTCTGCATCGAAAAGGGCGCAGACTTGATCACGGCGAACGATCCCGTTCCGCTGATGAAGGTTCTGGGGAGACTGTAAGGTTCAGTTGAATAAAACAACACACCGGATGAAATGTCCGGTGTGTATTTTTATCTGTTCAGTTTTTCTTCCGCGTCATCCACAGTGCAACCGCCGCCGCCGTGATGCCGCCGGTGAGTTTCCCGACGAGCGTGGGCAGAACGAGGGATGCGTCCATCGCGCTGCAGAACGCCAGATGGTCGCCGAGGAGATAGCCCGCACTCACGAGAAACGCGAAGTTAAGCATCTTCCCGCGCTCGTCCATGTCTTTGATCAGCCCGAACGTCGGCACCGCATTCGCCATGCTGGTGACCAGCCCGAGTGTGGATTTATCGTTGATTCCGAGCAGTTTTCCCGCCGCGTCAAACGGCTTTTTCAGGAGCCGCGACACGATTGCCACCATGACGTACGCACCGGGCAGCACCAGAACGATCGAAACAAGCACATCCATTGCGTCGTAGACCGAGCCGAGTCCCGGGATGATCGTGATTTTCGTCAGGGCTTCTGCGATGGCAACTGCCGCTGCGAGGGTTGCTACGATGCCGATGATCCGACCGAAAACGATGAACACTTTCGTGGTCACGTCCGGCAGAAGCCAGAGGCAGACGCAGATGATGACGGAAATCAGCAGAACCGGAATGAGGTTGACAAGCAGGAATCCGATGTCATACCCCGCCGTGAGACCGCCCGCCAGACAGCCGACCGGAATGGTGATGAACCCGCACAGCACGCCTTTCGACATCGCGGGACGGTCGTCCGCGTCGATGATGCCGAGCGCAACGGGGATGTTGAACACGATCGCCGCGCCCATCATGCTGGAGAGAATCATGCCGGACAAACCGACCGCCTGCGGGTCGACGGCAAGCTCCGCAGCGAGCGGATAGCCGCCCATGTCGCACGCCAGAAGCGCGCCGGCGAACATCGCGGGATCGATCCCGACCGCCTGACACAGCGGCGTAACAAGCGGGCTGAGATACGTCCCGATCAGCGGAACGAGAACGAGGACACCGGTCATCGTCGGCGCAATCGAGCCGAACGCGGCAAATCCCTCAAGAAACTGAGAACCGAGTCCGAACCGGTTCCCGAAAACATGATCGAGCGCACCCAGCACCATACAGATAACCATAATATCAACGATGATCTGACTCGGTGAGAGGTGCGCCTGTAAAATATTCATGAAATTTTCTCCTTACGTTTTGATTGCGGATATTATACCACAACCGGACGCAGGATTCTACGGTTTCCGGGATTTTTCACGGTTATTTTATTCCATTTCAATCTTTTCCGGAACGATGCGTTTTCTCTCCGGATCGACGAGGGCGTGCTTGCAGAGGTAACATTTGTCTTCATCAAGGCGGTTGAAGGAGCCGCAGACGGGGCAGAAGACTTCCGGACGGTCGGTGGTGTAGTTGACGGGGTATTTCAGTCCGGGGAATTTCTGGACTTTGTCGCCGACACGGTAATAGGAATCGCCGAGCCCCACTTCGTCGCCGACGAGGATGATGTCGCGGTTGCCGAGGGTAGTCGTTGCGACGGTGACCACGCGGACGTCGAGACCCTTGTTCTTCATGAGGAAGGGAAGCGCGTACGATTTCGAGAGGTAGGACGAGCGTTCGGAGCTGTCGGGGTCCTTGACACGCTTGACTTCGCCGCGCCACGAGCGTTCGAAAATACGGCGGTGAACTTTGAAGATGAACGGTACCATCAGCATAATCACGAAGAAAATACCGCTCGGATCGGTGAATTTGCCGCCGGTTTTGGTGTGGTAGATCCAGTAGAGGAAGAACGTGAAGCCGACGATGGCGAGGAAAATGAGGCTGTATTTAATCTGCTGCCCGCGTGCGAGCTTTTTCAGACCTTTGAGGGATTTTTCGTCCATGGAGATGCTCCTTTATTATGTAATAGATTTATGGAATTTCAGGATTTTCACATATGGTGGTGAATTGTTTCCGGTGTCCTGCGAGATATCCTGCAACGGAAACGAGGATGAGAAACAGAAGATATAGACCAATGGCGAGATAGGTGTAAAAACGTGGAAAATCGAACGAATCCGAAATAAACATGGCGCGTTCGGCATCGGCGAGAAAACGGGCGATATATTGTACCGGTCCGGCAACAAAACAGTCGGATGGATAACTCCATGCAAAGATCAGACATAAGATTCCGTGTACGGCGGCGGCTGTCAGAATACAGCCAGACATAGACAGCAGGCTGACTTTCCGCGGCAGTTGATAACCAATCCGGAACTGTGCCGCCTGACTGCCGACGTGTTTGGCGATGGGAAACAGGGTTGTCATGCAGAAAATGATCGAAAATGCTGCGAAGAAAAACCATAGCGGACGATCAGGGACATTTGCCAGTCCCATCTCGAAGGCGGGAAGGGTTGCGACCCAACCAAGCAGCATGAGGAAAACATTGGACACTGTTCCGATGATGGTCATTCCTGCACAGAGAATCGCGGCATTCCGCAGCATTTCGCGGACAGCGGTCATGCGATAGGATTCCGGGCGGTCATATTCCCTGGACGCAGAGCGAGAAGTTTCGGTGGTACGAGTTTCTTCGGATTTGTTTTTTTCTTTGTCCCAGAACCATTTATATAGGAAAAGCTGCACGGCAAGATAGCCTGCCAGATAAACGATGTGAAACAGGGCGTACACAAGATAATCTCCGAAGTGATAGGCTCGTCCCGGTGTCACAAACGGAATCAGGTAGAGACGTGCGAAAAGTACATTTGCCGCATTGGCGAAGGTGTTCCCGAAAGCGGTATTCATGAACTCGGCATTGATGAACGGAATCCGGAGATTCGGAAGAACGCTTATAAAAAATCGTACGATTTCCCCGGGAAGCATCAAAAGCAGTCCGCTTTTCCACCAGAGAGAGGGAGATGCGTTTTCTCGATAATGGGTGGCTGGCATTTTGTGAAACATCAGGGTGACAAGAACATGTACAACGACAACATAGAGGAAAAACAGGGAAGGCAGCCGTATCCAGAAGTGTGACAGATAGTAGGCATGAAATTCCGGGGCGGATTCTTCCCAGCCGTTCACGACAGCCTGATAAAGAAACGCGACAATGTGCATCAGAGGATGAGCGAGCAGGGTTATGATTGTGTACATCCAGCAGTCCCGCCAGTCCACTTCTGTCCCTTCATACAGGGCGGCGATTTTTCTGAGAAGTTCTTTGAAACGGTAGTGCTTCATGGAGATACTCCTTTCCAAAACAGTTTATTTCTCCCGTCCGAGAGGGAAGTAGCACCGGACGCACCGCTTCCGTCCGGGCGTGTTGCTCTGTCCGCAGTTCATGCAGTAGACGTCGTGCGCCTCGTCGAAATTGCAGTTCACCGGATAGCGGAACGCCGACAGCTTCAGCACATGGTCGCCGACTTTGAACGAGAGCATTTCCTTCTCCTTGAACGACAGTTTTTCCGATGCGCCGCCTTTCGGACGGAGGTACACGTCGCGGCGGATACGTACAGCGGTCGTATTGTAGGTCTGTCTTGCACCGACGTACCGCAGGGCTTTCGGCATGGCTTCTTCCACGGGACGGATATCCGCGACCTGTGCGTAATACGTCTTTCCGAGGAACACTTCATGCTTTTTCATCGGCCAGAAGGGAACCATCATCAGCGCGGCGAAGAAAAACGCCGACGGCGAGAACATATCCCGTCCCGAATTCTTCGACCACAGATACCACACAAGCA
>JBGVOJ010000610.1:0-3682 GCA_045126415.1 Eubacteriales bacterium
TTCGGCTTCTGCTGCTGCCTGAACTGCCGCTTCGGCTTCTGCTGCTGCCTGAGCTGCCGCTTCGGCTTCTGCTGCTGCCTTGGCTGCTGCTTCGGCTTCTGCCGCTGCCTGAGCTGCTGCCTGATCCTCTTCAAGAACAAAGGTCAGACCGTGTGCGGCCGGGTCCCAGCCGACGGTTTCCGTAGCGGAGGTCGCGTATGCGTTGATGAGAGCCATGACGTCGTCCTTGTCAAGGTAGCAGAACAGACCGCCGATGTTGGTGCCTGCTTCGATGACGATGTCTTCACCGGATTTCAGGGAAGCGTCTTCCGCGAGGATTTCAAGCGGGAGAGCAACTTCAAATACCCAGCCCTTGTCGGTCACAGCGCCCATACCGGTGTCTGCGATGGTGTCATTGAGCGCGGATTCCTGACGGATTACGTCGATCGTGCCGTCATCCTGTACGCCCCAGGAGTAGAAGATCGCACGGGAGGAAGCGTCCACGGTTTCAAAGATATTGTTGACGTTCAGGGAAACCTGGAAGCTGTCGCCGTCGTATGCACCGTCCGTGGAGGTGGTGAATGCAGGGTCGGTCACATTGCCGGAGATGTAGAGATTGGTGTTATCCCATGCATAATAGAGTTCGATGGAGTTTGCCGCGGGAACTTCGCCGACCCAGCCGCCTGCGGTCGCGTTGGAAGCGTCGATGATGAGTGCATCTGTCGGATATTCACCGGCGTTGATCACGCCGTCCACAGTGGGAGTTGCGAAGGGAACCTTGACTTCACCGACCGGTGCGAAACCGCCTGCTGCGGGAGCTTCTGCGGCTGCAGCGCCTGCTGCGGGAGTACCGTAGAGTTCGACGGTGTAGATGTCACAGGACTTCAGCGTGCTGTCGTCCATGCCGGTGGGAGCGTAGAGGTAGAAAGTGTGCTTGCCTGCGTCAACGGTGAAGGTTGCGGAAACCCACTGACGCTCTGCACTTTCCACGAGGTCCATGAAGATACGGTTTTCGCCGTTCGGGTCGTCAATCGCGTAGTCGAGACCGCGGTTGGTGCCGGTACGTGCGATGTAGCCTACGTAGAAGGTAACGTCGGTGCGTTCGGAAACTTCGAAGTCGTACCATGCGGAGGTGTCTCTCTTGAGGCAGTAGGAAGAACCGCCGGAAGCGAGGTTCATGAGGTCAACGCCGATGCCGCCCTTTGCGTCGTAACCGGAGACTTCATCCATATCAGCGGTTACATAGAGGAGTTCTTCACCGGGCATATCCGGATATTCGGTGTAGGTGGTGATTCCGCCTGCTGCCGGAGCTGCTGCCGCCGCCGGTGCGTCCCCTGCGGGAGCGTAGATGAACTTGTCAAAGTACAGGGACTTCACGTTCGTGTCGTCAAAATCTTCGCCGAGCGCAAGAATGAGGGTATGTTCGCCCTTTTCGAGGTACATCGTCGGACCGGTCAGGAACTGTTCGGAATACTGGTCTTCATCCACGTAATCGTAGCAGATGTAGATCGGTTCCGCACCGTCGACGGAGAACGTGGTGGAACGGGGAACGGACTTTTTCCATGCCATCAGCACGAAGCCGATGTTGTAGTTGCCGGAAACTTCGACGTCAAACGGGACTTCGAAGTTTCCGAGGCCCTTTGCCTTCAGGAACACGTAGCCGGAGGGATAAATGCCGTCCGCGCCGGTTGCGCTGCTGTTGGCGTTGGTGTCGCCCATGTCCCAGACTTCGAGTTCGACGGCGTTGTCTTCCACGTACCAGTCGGGAGCTTCGTCGAGTTTCGATGTTACATCTTTGGTGATCCATTCCGCAGCGCCGACGGACAGCGCGAGAACGGTCACGAGAAGAAGTGCGAATGTGATTTTCAGCAGATTCTTCATAACTTTTTCTCCTTTTTGTATAAAGTTTATTAAATAGTTATTTCTGGAAAATTCCTAAAACCATTATACACAATATTATACAAAAAGTCAATGTATTCCGAAAAGAATTTGTGTCAGTTAATGCGATTAACAATTACCGCAGCCACTCATGCAGGGTTTCCGCATCGCGGCAGAACTGCTCCACGGTGTCGTCGCACACGAATTCCATCAGCATATGATGCGTGCCGCCGTTCGTGCGGAGAATGTCGATGTAGCGCTTCCAGCGTTCCGCACCATCGATGAGGGGATACTTGTTGTGCCCTGCCCACGTGAAGACGTGGACGTTCGAGAGCCACGGCAGAACGGCGTTCAGCGCGGCGATGTTGTATTCTTCATCGCGGAACTGGTTCGGCTGCCAGTACGTGCAGAAATTATCTCGTTCGACTTCGCCTATGAGCCGGACACAGCTTTCGTAATGGTCGGTCAGCGTGCCGCCGTGGAATTCCGTGCTGACTGTCATGTTGTGTTCCTTGGCGTCGTCGCACAGACGGCGGATATGCCGCACGATCTTCTTCCGGTATTCGTCATCCGCATCGGCGGAGCCGCGCGTACCCGCCCATACACGGATGTTCGGCGCATCGAGGGAGACAGCCACGTTCAGATCGTCATCGTATCCGGAGTTTTCACAGCGGAAGTACGATCCGTAGGAAGCGATATAAAACTTCCCCTGAGAGGAAAAGTGCATCGCTTCGGTGAGAGCATGCTCCATTTCAAATTCATCCGCGTCGGACGGCACATGTACGTCTCCGCCCCATTCAATCGCGGACAGCCCGGCTTTTACCATCAGTCCCGCAATTTCCTCACGGGAAAGCTTTCGGAAAGTCACAGACACAAGACCCGGTATCAACATAATATACATCCTTTCTTATAGAAAATGAGCGCAGGAAGCTCCCGCACTCATTTGAATTTTTATAAAATTTCCGCAATTACATCGGACATGGTGTAAAAACCTGCCGGTTTGTTTGCGATGAACAGAGCCGCACGGATCGCACCCGTTCCGAACAGGTCGCGGCTTTCCGCACTGTGGGAGAGGGTCAGAACTTCATTGTTTCCCGCGAAAATGACGGAATGTTCGCCGACGATCGTTCCGCCTCGGATGCTGGAAATACCGATTTCCGCGTCGCCGCGCTTTTCACGCTTGGATGAGCGTTCATAAACATATTCGGTGTCGAGATTTGCCGCATCGCGCGCTTCCTTTGCCGCGTCCGCGAGCATCAGAGCGGTTCCGCTCGGTGCGTCGATTTTGCCCCTGTGATGCGCTTCGATGACTTCGATATCAAAGTCACTGCCGAGGACTGTTGCGGCGCGCTTCACCAGCTCGGACAGCAGATTGATGCCGAGCGACATATTGCGGGACTTGATAACCGCCACTTTTTCGGACGCTTCGCGGATCGCACGTTCTTCGTCGTCCGTGTGACCGGTCGTGCAGACAACGGCAGCCGTGTTCGTGCGCACCAGATAGTCCGCCAGCTTCGGAGCGAGCGTGTGGTGCGAGCAGTCGATCACCACGTCCGCCGTTTCGGTGATTTTGTCGAACGAATCGTAAATGGGGAACGCCGCCGTCATGCCGGTGATATCCACACCGCACACGATTTCGCAGTCGTCACGTCCCTCAACCAGCTTCGCAATCACCGTGCACAGCCGTCCGGACGCCCCCGAAAGAATAATCTTAATCTTTTCCATAATTTTATGTATTCCTAAATTTGTCTTTCAGATTGAAGTTTTTTGAAAGGGGTTCGGGGAAAACTTTTTTTCAAAAAACTTTTCCCCGAAAAGCTTCCCT
>JBGVOJ010000611.1:0-3857 GCA_045126415.1 Eubacteriales bacterium
AGGCATTAAAAAATATTCATATTGAGATACCGGAGAAGAGCATTACAGCGTTTATCGGTCCTTCAGGCTGCGGAAAATCAACCTTTCTGAAAACACTGAACCGCATGAATGATCTGATCCCTACAGTGAAAATCACAGGGGAAATACATTACGGCGAAGAAAATATCTTTGAAAGCGAAGTCAATACCCTGCGGAAAGAAGTGGGAATGGTTTTTCAGAAACCCAATCCCTTCCCGATGAGCATATATGACAACATCGCTTACGGTCCGAGAACTCATGGCATTAAAAGCAAAGCGAAACTGGATGAAATTGTGGAACGTTCTCTTCGTGACGCTGCCATCTGGGATGAAGTGAAGGATCGGCTGAAGAAAAACGCCATCGGTTTATCCGGCGGTCAGCAGCAGAGACTGTGCATCGCACGCGCCCTTGCCGTAGAGCCGAAAGTGCTTTTGATGGATGAACCCACTTCTGCACTTGACCCGATCTCCACCTCCCGCATTGAGGAGCTTGCCATGGAGCTGAAAGAAAAATACACGATTGTCATTGTAACCCACAATATGCAGCAGGCAGTTCGAATCTCCGACTGTACGGCGTTCTTCCTGCTGGGTGAACTGGTGGAATTCGGTGAAACGGAGGAAATGTTCTCCCAGCCGAAGGATCAGCGCACCGAAGACTACATTACAGGGAGGTTCGGATAATGAGAAGCCGATTCGACGAGCAGCTTGCTCTCCTGAAAAAAGAAATGATCGAAATGGGTGCCATGTGCGAGGAAGCCATTGCCCTTGCAGCACGTGCCCTGACCGAAGGCAATATGACCCTTGCCGAAAAAGTGGCACCGTTGTCTCAGAATATCGACCAGATGGAACGGGATATCGAGTCCCGCTGTCTGAAGCTCCTTCTCCAGCAGCAGCCGGTTGCAAAGGATCTGCGTGTGATCTCAGCTGCCCTGAAAATGATTACCGATATCGAACGGATCGGCGATCAGGCGGAAGATATTACGGAAATCCTGCCGTATCTTGCCGGTCGGAAGCTGCCTGACAATATTCCCGTCAGAGAAATGGCTGGCGGGGTAATCCGCATGGTAACGGACAGCGTAGATGCCTATGTCAAGCAGGATATCGACATGGCAAAATCGGTTATCGAACGTGACGACATCATCGACAGGTATTTCGCATCCATCAAGCAGAATCTGATTGATCTTCTGAAAAATGATACAGACAGCGGAGAGTTCGCCATTGATCTGCTGATGATCGGAAAATATCTGGAACGGATCGGAGATCATGCCACCATCATTGCCGAGTGGGTGATTTTCTCTGTTACCGGTGTTCATAAGGAGGCAGAAACATGATCTGGTGTGTAGAAGACGACGCAAGTATTCGCGATATTGAAATCTATGCCCTTACCTCGCAGGGATTCGAAGCGAAAGGTTATGAAGACGGTACTTCCTTTTGGGATGCTCTGCAGGCAGAAACAACACTTCCTGAGCTTATCATTCTGGATGTTATGCTGCCGGGAATGGACGGTGTAGAACTTCTCAGAAAGATAAAAAGCTCCCCAAAATTCAGTGATACTCCGATTATCATGGCTACAGCCAAGGGTGCGGAATATGATAAGGTGCAAAGTCTCGATCTCGGTGCCGACGACTATCTTGTAAAACCGTTTGGCATGATGGAAATGCTCTCAAGAGTGAAAGCCGTACTGCGCCGCTGTCAGCCCAAAAAGGATGATACTGCTTATCAGATAGGCGCTCTCATTATGCATCTGAATGAACATACTGTAACAGCGGATGGCGAACGAATCCTTTTGACTTACAAGGAATATGAAATGCTGAAGCTGTTCATGGCAAATCCGGGCATAGCATTCACAAGAGATCAGATATTCTCCAAAGTATGGGGAACAGACTATATCGGTGATACCCGTACATTGGATATGCATATCCGAACGCTCCGCCAGAAACTTGGAACATATGGAAGCTTCATTGAAACTGTCCGAAATGTCGGATATCGACTGGAGGCAGTTCAATGACTTGGAAAATCTTTCGATCCATTCTCTTTACTTCCCTGATTATTCTCCTTGCGGCCCTTCTGATGACAACTGCTATTCTTCACGACTACTTCAGCGGAATTCAGGAAGATGAACTTCGTGATGAATTGAACATTGCTGCAGTGGCTGTTGAGTCCATTGGTTTGGATTATCTGGAAAAGCTTTCTTCCGACCGATATCGTTTGACCTGGGTTGAACCATCGGGCGATGTGTTGTATGACACACACAGTAAAACTACTGCAGATACAATGGATAACCACGCAGAACGTGAAGAAATCAAAGAAGCTTTTGCCACCGGGATAGGTTCCAGTTCCAGATACTCTACAACATTAACCGAAGAAACACTCTACGAAGCAAAGAAACTTTCGGATGGAACCGTTCTTCGTATTTCTACGAGCTACTCCACTACAGGTGCACTGCTTCTTGGCCTTCTGCAGCCCGTATGCTTTATCATTTTTTTAGCAGCTATTCTTTCCGGTGTTCTTGCAGACAGAATGGCAAAGCGAATTGTAGAGCCTCTGAACAAGCTGGATCTTGAGCATCCGCTTGAAAACGAAGCTTATGAAGAACTTTCTCCTCTCCTGAACAGAATTCATTCCCTGCACCAGAAAATTGATCGGCAGATGAACACATTGAAGCACCGGCAGGATGAATTTGATCACATTACAGAAAACATGCAGGAAGGTCTTGTACTGCTTGACTCTAAGGACATCATTCTCAGCATCAACCCTGCTGCCATGACATTATTCTCTGCTGACAGACACTGTATTGGCAATGATTTTCTTCTGGTGGATCGTCAGCCCGATCTGATAAATGCGATCCATCATGCCCAAACACATGGACATGATGAAATCCTTTTGAATCGAAACGCCCACACATATCAGTGTGATATCAGCTGCATTGAAATCAACGGTGTGCGTCACGGTACTGTTCTCTTACTGTTTGACATTACAGCAAAAGAAGAAGCGGAACGCATGCGCCGTGAGTTTTCAGCCAATGTATCCCATGAATTGAAAACACCGCTTCAATCTATTATCGGAAGCGCAGAACTCATGGAAAATGGCATTGTGAAGGAAGAAGACATGCCTCGTTTCATCGGTCACATTCGCAAAGAAGCGACACGACTGGTTTCCTTAATCGAAGATATCATTCGTCTTTCTCAGCTTGATGAAGGCGGAAGTATGCCAATGGAAGATGTGGATCTTCGCTATCTGGCAGAAGATGTATTCTCTTCCCTGGAGACCACAGCGCGTGAAAGAAATGTTACCATGAACACTGAAGGAGAAGCAAAAATCAAAGGTGTTCGGCGTCTTCTGTATGAGGTACTGTACAATCTCTGCGAAAACGGTATCAAATACAATAAAGAAGGCGGTAATGTTAATGTTTCATTCAAAGAAACACAATCGGATGTGTCCATTACTGTAACAGACACCGGTATTGGTATCCCATCTGAACATCAGGAACGTGTTTTTGAGCGCTTCTATCGAGTTGATAAGAGCCATTCAAAAGCATCCGGAGGTACCGGACTGGGTCTGTCTATCGTAAAACATGCAATTCAAATCCACCACGGTAAGATCCGTCTGCAGAGTGAAGTTGGTTCAGGGACAACAATTCTCATAACATTGCCAAAGTGATGTTTTTCCAATGATCCAGTTACGTTCCCGTTTTCGTCAAAGCCGGACATACTATAGCCGCCGAAGGACTTCGGATACTGGATCAGATGGTTGATGAAGTTGGTGAAGATCACGGACATTTCATTGCAGTTCAGAAGATCATCTTCCACATATTCGTAGGTGAAGATATCAAGCTGCGTA
>JBGVOJ010000612.1:0-1444 GCA_045126415.1 Eubacteriales bacterium
ACATTTCATCGTCTTTTTTGGCTATGGCACGTTTCATCAGTATGCCGTTGATGCTCAGATCGCTTTGTTCGGGAATGCCGTGTTCTTCTGCCAGATATTCAAAGTGTTCATCGTCTTCCAGCTGGATCATGATTTCGATCAGGGATGTTTTTACCCACGGTTTCGTTCCGTGATTCAGATATTCCTTCACCAGCAGACGGAGTTCTTCCATGAATTTCGGGGATTCGTTCAGTTTTCCGTCCGGACGGGTATAGGAATCAACCGAATAGAGCGGGATGAGCATCTGATCGAATTGGTCGAGGTATTCGTAGCGGAGCAGGCGCATGAAGGATACGATTTCATCGATCTCGCCGTTCCGGAGTACGTTTCGGAATTTATTCTTCATTTCATGGTGCGGCATTTTTTCTTCTTCGTCTCCGTAGCCGATCAGGTCGTCCATTGTAACGGAAAACAGCCGTGCCATTGTCGGCAGGTGTTCCATATCGGGATAGCCGTCGCCGCATTCCCACCGGCTGACGGACTGGCACGAAACGCCGAGGCGGTTCGCAAGCTGTTCCTGTGTCCAGTCGATGCGCTTGCGGTATTTGCGTATATTTTCACCGAGGTTCAGTTTCATAAGTGATTCCTCCTTTGATTCCTCCTTTGTTTCCTCCTTTGTTTTGGATGATTTCATTATATCATGCGTTTTTCACGAAAACAAGCGCATCCTATTTGATAAAAAAATCCCGGAAAACGGGATTTTTTGGACTCATTCATTTTTCTGTTCTGCTTCACGGTGTGCCATGGCTTCCTCATATTCCTTCCACATCTGTTCTTCCGATACCGGTCCTGCGAAGGTTTCCATATGGGCAAGACATTCCGCAAAACGTGGATCGTTCCGGAGCGGGTCGAATGCGGTCCACGTCTTCAGCCGTCCGAGGAAACGGAACGGGTAGGTCTGGATTCCCCATTTGGTTTTCGCTTTGCCGTAGGACATGTTGATCACACGATATATCTGGCCATCGTTCGGATTGGTGCAGAAGTTGGACGACGCCTCCATAGTGAACGTCGGGAACAGAGGGGAGGTACTGGTCAGAACGATCGGCGGATCGGAAACGTACAGTTGTCTCGGAATTGCCGCGAGTTTTTCGAGAAGAGTAATCGTATCTTTCAGAACCGCAAAGGATTCGTCCGTTCTGCCGTTCACTGCAAGATACGCGGCGTAATGGAAGCCGAGTTCGATCCGACGACGTACCCACAGATCAAGTTCGCCGTTCCCGCTGACGGGATGCTCCGGATCGGGGGTGATATTGTGTAGGGCGTGCAGATATGAGAGATTCGGGCCGCTCATCCATGCGGCTTCGTCGGAATAACGGTCGTGCCAGACTTCTCCGCGGTGGAAAAAGTGATCGAGCACAGTAAACAGATTCATCTGCTTCATATACGCTGCATTTTCCGCTTCCCC
>JBGVOJ010000613.1:0-10185 GCA_045126415.1 Eubacteriales bacterium
CCCCCCCCCCCCCCCCCCCCCCCCCCCCCCCCCCCCCCCCCCCCCCCCCCCCCCCCCCCCCCCCCCCCCCCCCCCCCCCCCCCCCCCCCCCCCCCCCCCCCCCCCCCCCCCCCCCCAAAACTTTATTTCTTAATCAGCGGCACAACAGCGTCGGTCAGTGCCTTTTTCTGGTCGCAGGTGAGTGCGGAAAACGGGGGACGGCTGTCGCCCATGTCAAGCCCGAACGTGTCGAGGATTGCCTTGGAGCCGGGCATAACGCCGTACTTCAGGAGTTCCGCGATGACGATGTTCGCTTCGTTCTGGATCGCCTGCATGCCTTCGATGTCCTTCTCCGCGAAGAGTTCCATGATCCTGATGTACTTCGCCGCCATGAAGTTATAGGTCGAGCCGATACCGCCGTCTGCGCCGGAGATCATGCCGCACGCGAACATTTCATCGTAGCCGTTGAGCATGACCTTGTCCGGGAACGCGTTCTTGATGCGCTGCATCTTGAAGAAGTCGGACGCGGTGTACTTCACGCCGATGATGCGTTCGTCCGAAAGGAGCGTGCAGATGTCGTCAAAGGACAGTTCGACACCGGAGAGAGCGGGAATGTTGTAAATCAGAAGCGGCATACCGCACGCGTCCACGATGTCGAAGTAATACTTCATGATTTCCTTCGCTGAGAACTTATAGTAGAACGGAGCAACCGCGGAAACCGCGTCGTACTTCAGTTCCGCAGCGTACTTTGCGAAGCCGATCGCCTGCGCGGTAGAAATGCAGCCGACGTGCGCGATGCAGGCCGCACGGTCGCCCACGGTTTCCTTCACGGTCCTGTATACATGACGGCGTTCTTCATCGGACAGAAGGAACGCTTCGCCGGAACTGCCGTTGACATAGAAGCCGGACACGCCCTGCGCAAGGTTGAATTCCGCCAGCTTGATGAGCTGTTCGGTGTTGACGCTGCCGTCCTTCGCAAACGGCGTAAAGATTGCGGGAATGACTCCGCCGATTTTTTTCATAGTGATAGCCTCCAAGAATGATATGATTTTTTACAGTATATTCAGCATTTTATACATTATAGCACAGAATATCACGGGAATCAAGTTGTATTGCGGGATTTGTTGTGGTATAATTGTCTCAAAATCCACATCAAAAAAGGAGACTCCCATGAACCCTGACAGCTTCCGCGACTTCCTCTCAAAAAATAATCCGTGGAACGATTTCATCGCTGCCTACTGCACGTACCCCATCCGCGGCGACCTCACACCTGTCCAGCGGATTGCCACCCTCTGCTTCAACTACGACGCGGAAATGAACAGCGGCGGGTATGTCAGCTACCATGCTATGTATCCGGATGTCGCACCCAATGAACTGGCCGCCGCTCTGCGCACGGTTCACAGTGATGAAATGGCGGAAAACTACCTCAAAGCCGTCGAACACGGCGCAGACGACGACTACGTTGAAACCGACATGAATTTCTACGGCTTCACACCATCCCTCTCCGACGCGCTGCAGGCGTATGTCAAAGAAAATCTGAAAGAATTTTTCCCGTAAAATACAAAGGATGTCCCATAACAAAGGACATCCTTTCCTCATTTATCCGATAATTTTCTCAATCGCCTTCATGATTTCCCGCGCATAGATCACGTGACCTTCCTCATCCGGATGCCAGTTGTCCGAAAAATGTGCATGTCCGATGGCAAGGTTCGCATCTACCAGCGGGAACCCGTTTTCCTCCGCCGTCTCGCGGCTCACACGGATGTATTCCTCGTAGTCGATCTTTGAAAAAGGCGCGGCCGTCGGTCCGTCGATCGGCTGAACCGTCACAAGAACCGGATACGCGTTTCTGCATCCCGTGAGGATTTTCGCAAGATTCGACTTCACCTCATCCAGCGGAATGTGATTCAGCCAGTCGTTGATGCTGTGCGCCTCCGCGACAATGCAGCACGGATCGAACAACTCCACGTAATCGCGGTAGAACTGCTCGAGATACCGCCGCGTCGTACAGCTTCCGACACCTGAATTGATGACCGCATAGTCTCCGGAATAATATTCCGCGCGGTACAGATACATCGGCTCCGGCACGCTGATGACCAGTTCCCCGTTTTCGTCCGTACGCGCCTGAATCAGCGGACTGCGGCTTACCCCGTCAATGACTGAGGCAACTTTGTAATTGTTGTGTCCCTCGAACCGGAAGACAAACCGCGCGGCACCGCAGACCTGTCCCGTCCGGTATTCGCCTTCGATCACGGTACGCGGTTCTTCTTCGACGGCACGGGAACCCGTCCGGCGGTTCACTTCGTCCCGCACGAGATTCACATAAAACGGCACGTCAAACGGTGACGGACGCAGTTCCCCCGGCTGAACGTCGGGATCGGTGAAATGTTCGAGCAGTCCCGCAGGTCCCTGCCCCCATGTATGGGAATCGCCGGTGCAGATGATGAATTTCATGGATCTTCCCCTCCTGATCGACGGAATTTTTCTCATTCCGTAATTTTTCTCGCCACGTAAACCCCGCTCGCCGACGCGTGGGACAGCGAATGTGTCACACCGCTTCCGTCGCCGATGATGTACAGCCCTTTCAGCCGGCTTTCGAGGTTTTCGTCAATTTCCGCTTCCATATTATAAAACTTGACTTCCACGCCGTACAGAAGCGTGTCATCGTTCGCCGTTCCCTGCGCCACCTTGTCGAGCGCGAAGATCATCTCGATAATGCCGTCGAGGATCCGTTTCGGCAGAACGAGGCTGAGGTCACCCGGTGTTGCCGCCAGTGTCGGTGTAACAAGACCTTCCTCGATACGTTTTTCCGTACTCCGGCGTCCGCGGATCAGGTCGCCGAACCGCTGCACGATGACGCCGCCGCCGAGCATATTCGACAGTCTTGCAATGCTTTCGCCGTACTCGTTGCTGTCCTTGAACGGTTCGGAGAAATGCTTCGCCACGAGCAGTGCGAAGTTCGTGTTTGCCGTCTTTTTTGCCGGATCCTCGTAGCTGTGTCCGTTGACCGTCACAATCCCGTTCGTGTTTTCGTTGACGACAATCCCGTTCGGGTTCATGCAGAACGTCCGCACACGGTCTTCGAATTTTTCCGTCCGGTAGACAATCTTGCTCTCGTACAGCTCGTCCGTCAGGTGCGCGAAGATCACCGCCGGCAGCTCAACACGCACGCCGATGTCCACGCGGTTCGATTTCGTCGGAATGTCCAGCTTCCGGCAGACGCTCTGCATCCATTTGCTTCCGCTCCGTCCGACGGAGATGATGCACTTGTCACATTCGTACGCCGCATCTTTGCAGACCACGCGGTATCCGTCCTCACAGACTTCAATGTCCGTTACAGGAGTGTCAAAGTAAAAGTCCACTTTGTCTTTCAGCTCGTCATACAGGTTCTGCAGAACGACGTAGTTGATGTCTGTGCCGAGGTGGCGTACCGACGCGTCGAGCAGGTTCAGCTTGTTCTTCAGACATTCCGTCTTGAGCTTCGTTCCGGCGGTGGAGTACATCTTCGTGCCCGCGCCGCCGTGGCTCATGTTGATCTCGTCGACGTACTGCATCAGCTCGATCGCTTTTTTCTTGCCGATGTATTCGTACAGCGTGCCGCCGAAATCGTTGGTAATGTTGTACTTGCCGTCCGAGAACGCGCCCGCGCCGCCGAAACCGGACATAATCGAGCAGGACTTGCATCCGATGCAGGTTTTTACTTTGTCGCCGTCGATGGGGCAGCGGCGCTTTTCGAGCGCATGACCCGCTTCGAACACCCCAACGCGCAGGGTGTCGTTCTGCTTCATCAGTTCGTACGCCGCAAAAATTCCACCGGGACCTGCCCCGACGATTATAATATCGTAATTCTTCATTCCGGGATCCTCCGTAGAGATTTCTTTTTACAACTTATTATACATCATCCCGCCGGATTTTTCAACAGGAAACCATTTCACCGGATTTTACGCAAACTCCCTTGATTCCGGTTCATATTTATGCTATAATCAACGCGTCGTATCATGAACATATTTCAAATCATCCATTACGGAGGTACTCCATGAATTCCAAGAGACTTCTCTCCGCACTGCTCTGCGCGATCATGCTGGCGTCGACCATCCTCACCGGCTGTTCCGAAAGCGGCACCAATGCGGACGAAACCACTCCCACCACCGCTCCCGAAGCGGAAACTGTCGCTGAAGGCGGCGAAGCACCTGCCGAAGGTTCCGGCGAAGCAGAAGGTCTGATCGCCATCGAAGCGGACTACGACTGGACGGCAGGCGTCCAGAAGAAGGATTACGAAGGCTACGAATACACCATCCTCAACGGCTGTACCGCAAGCTGGTATTCCTACAACTCCATCTCCCCCGAAGAAACGACCGGTGAACCCGTAAACGACGCGTTCATCGAACGTGAAAACCGTACCGAAGAATTCCTCAACATCAGCATTGTCGAACTTCATGACGGCGACTCCATGAACATTCTCAAGAACGCGGTCAAATCCGGCTCCAACGACTTCGACTACGGCAACGTAACTCTCATGAACTGCTATGCCGTTGCGATGGAAGGCAATGTCTTCGACCTGAACACCATCGCTCCTGACGCAGGCGTGGACCTCGCGAACGTATGGTGGGACCAGAACGCACGTGAAAACCTGACCATCAACAATCAGCTCTACTTCATGACCAGCGACGCGGACACCACCCGTTTCGACAGTATCCGTTCCCTGTACTTCAACAAGGAAATGATCGAACAGAACGGTCTCCAGAATCCCTACGAACTCGTTGACAACAACGAATGGACGGTAGACAAGTTCACCGAAATGTGTACTTCCGTCATCGTTGACAAGGACGGCGACGGTCAGATGACCGACATGGACCAGTACGGCTGGATCAGCTACACCGAAATCATGTCCGACCTTCTGATGTGCGGCATGGGTACGCAGTTCATCACCAAGGATCCCGACACCGGTATGCTTACCGACGGTACGGTCGGCGAAAACTTTGTTGATATGTACAACAAGGTCATCAACCTCCTCTTCACTCAGCAGAACGCCGTATTTGACGTCCGTTCCTCCGCTCATGCAAGCCACCTCCGCGGTCTCGGCGACCGTGCACAGGAAACCATCTTCACCGAAAACGGCGCACTCTTCTATTCCGAATGTATGGCATGGACCCGCGTACTCCGCGACATGGAAGCCGACTTCGGCGTTCTTCCGCCTCCGAAGTACAACGCAGATCAGGAACGTTACTACTCCATCATTCTGAACCCCTTCATGCAGATGATCCCCGTCACCAATGCAGACCCGAACCGTACCCTGCACGTACTTGACGTATTCTCCGCAGCATCCCACGATACCGTTGTCGACGCGTACGTCAATGTAACCCTGACCGGTAAGGTTGCCCGCGACCAGGACACCGTCCGTATGCTCCACCTCGTCTTCGACGAACTCTACTACAACATCCACTTCAGCAGCATCTCCATCCGCAGCACCGTCAACAGCGCAATCTCCTCCGGCTCCGATGCCATCGCTTCCATGCTCAAGAAGACCGAAAAGGCTGTCACCAAGCAGCTCGCAAAGACCAACGAATTCTTCTTCCCGGAAGGCTGATAAAAGCTGATAAAATAAATTTTTGTGGGGAAAACCTTTTTAAGGAAAAGGTTTTCCCCACACCCCTTTCCAAAACCTTTTTGGATTGGGAAATATATAAAATATCATGCAGCATGAATTATAAAATGCTGCTTTTTTTGTGGGGATTCTTGTATTCATGCTGTTTTTCGTGTATAATAGATATGATATTATTGGGGAGGTGTTCACCTGTGGGCGATTTTATGAAAATTGACTTGAAAACTTATGCGCGCGCGGAACATTTCCTTCATTTTTTGAACGAAGCACCGTGTGAGATTTCCCTTGCGGACGACATCGACGTGACCGCGCTGAGGGAAGCCTGTCATGTCACCGGACGATCGTTTTACCGGACGTTTCTCTACATTGTTTCCTACATTGTCAATTCGCGCGACGAATTCCGCATGACGGCGGTTCGTTCCGGCGGAAAATATCATCCGGCGGTATGGGATATCCTGCATCCGGTGCATAATGTATTCCATGAGGATACGGAAACGTACACGAGCATTTTTTCCCTGTTCGACCGGGACATGGACACGTTCTGCAGAAATGCGGCAGACGATATGGCTCGGGCGGAAAAACTGTCGGTCATGAGCGTTCCCGCGATGGGGAACAATACGTTTGAAGCATCCTGCCTCCCGTGGCGGCATTTCACCTCCGTGGGGATTACACATCCTGTGGGAAACTGCACTTCTCTTGCACCGATCATCGTCTGGGGCGGATTCCGTGAAACCGGCGGACGGACATATCTGCCGCTGTCGGTCACGATTCATCACGCGGCGGCAGACGGTTTTCATCTGGCGCGGTTTCTGAACGAAGCGGAAACCCTGTCGGCGGGAATTGCTGGAAGGCTGCTGAAATGAGGTCAGAACATGAGACTGTTCATCGCCGTCAATTTTGACGAAGAATTCAAAAAGACTCTGCTCCGTTATCAGTCGGAGCTGAAGAAATATGCGGGTCCTTACCAGAAAGTCAACTGGACATCCCCCGCAAACCTGCATCTGACACTGGCGTTCATCGGGGAATACAACTCCCCTGACAAAGTCCGTGCCGTGCTGGACGAAGTACGTTTCAACCCGTTTGTCATCAAAACCGGCAAATGCGGGAATTTCGGCTCGCTCTGGTGGGTCGGACTCGACGGAGGTGACGAAGCGGTCGCTCTGGCGGATGACATCCGCAGCGGACTTCAGAACGCCGGAATTCCGTTTGACCGGAAACCCATGAAGCCGCACATCACCCTTGCACGCGAACTCTACCCGCTTCATCCGCCGCGCATCAAACCGATTCCGGCGGAAATGACGGTCAGCCGCGTGTCACTCATGAAATCCGAACGTATCGCCGGAAAACTCACCTATACGGAAGTATACGGCGTCAATTTATAAACACTCATCCGAATTTTCAACAAAGAGGTATCTATGAGAACTTACGATATTGCAATCATCGGCGGAGGTCCTGCGGGATATACGGCCGCCTTATACAGCGGACGCGCCGGATATTCCGCCGTTGTTATTGAAAAAATGGCTCCCGGCGGACAGATGGCGATCACATCCAATGTCGAAAACTACCCCGGGTTCGGCCCCGTCAGCGGATTCGAACTTGCCGAAAAAATGATGGAAGGTGCCGAACGCTTCGGTGCGGAATCCATGTTCGGCGAAGTCACCGCGGTACGTCTTGCAGGTGAGAAAAAGATCATCGCCGTAGACGGTGCCGATCCTGATTCCGACGACGACAACGTCGTGGAAGCCCGCGCAGTCGTCCTCGCGACCGGTGCGTCCCCGCGCAAGCTCGGCATCCCCGGTGAGCTCGAATACGAAGGACGCGGTGTGTCCTACTGCGCGACCTGCGACGGAATGTTCTTCAAAGGAAAGACCGTCGTTGTAGCCGGCGGCGGTGACACGGCGTTCGAAGACGCACTCTATCTCTCGAACATCTGCGAAAAAGTTTACCTCGTCCATCGCCGTGACGCGTTCCGTGCGGCGGCATCGTCCGTCAAGCGTGCGGAAGCGAAGGAAAACATCATTTTTGTCAAAAACGCACTCGTCGCGGAAATCAAGGGCGAAGGCGGTAAGGTTTCCGCACTCACCTACACCGACAAAATCACCGGTGAAACCCGCGAACTCCCCTGTTCCGCCGTCTTTGCTGCAGTCGGACGTACCCCCGACACCGCCCTTTTCGAAGGTCAGCTCGACCTTGACCCGTCCGGATACATCGTCGCGGACGAAACCTGTCGTACCTCCGTGGAAGGTGTCTACGCCGCCGGAGACGTGCGCACGAAGCATCTCCGTCAGATCGTTACAGCCTGCGCGGACGGTGCTACCGCCATTCACTTCGCGGAAGAATGGCTGAACCGCTGAAGCAAACTTACTTTTCTGAAAATACAAGAGGTTACTCCTATGCAACACGGATTTATCAAACTGGCGGCGGCACAGCCGGAGCTTCTCGTTGCCGCGCCGACAAAAAATGTCCCCGCTCACACCGCGCTCATTGACGAGGCTTACGAAGCCGGCGTTCACGTTCTCGCGTTCCCCGAGCTGTCCCTCACCGGCGCGACCTGCGGCGATCTCTTTCTGACCGATTCGCTCATCAGAAACACCCTCGCCGCGCTCGAACAGATCAAAAATCACACCGCCGGAAAGAAAATGCTGACCTTTGTCGGCGCACCGCTGAAAATCCTCGGCAAGCTGTATAACTGCGCCGTTGCAATCTCCGACGGACATATTCTCGGCGTTACACCGAAGACTGTTCTCCCGAATTACGGCGATTCCTCCGAACTCCGCTGGTTCACGCCGTTCACGGACGACCAGTATACCATGCTGAATCTCTGCGGCGACCAGATTCTCTGCCGCGACAATCAGATGTTTGTCTGCGAAGAGCAGGACAATCTTGTGGTCGGCTGTGTGATCGGCGATTCCGCCAACGCAGACCATCTCGCGGAAAAGGGCGCGACCGTGATCGTCAATCTGTCCGCGTCCCCCGAAACTGTAGGACGCGAAGATTACCGCCGCACGACCGCAAAAGCCATGTCCGGTCGTCTTGTTTCCGCTTACATTTATGCCAATGCGGGTTCCGACGAATCCACCACCGACTGCGTATACTCCGGTCACAGCCTGATTGCACAGAGCGGCACGATCCTCGCGGAAAATCCCCCGTTCGGCGGAGCAAAACTGCTCACCGCCGTCGCCGACGTACAGCATCTGGCGCACGACCGGCTGAAAATGAACACCTTCCCCGCAGACATCGGCGACGGTTTCTGGCGCACGTTCTCTCTCGATCTGCGCGAAACCGACCTCTCCGGCGTGATCGCACGCAGTCCGTTCATCCCCGAAGGAGCGGAAGCGAAAAAAGCCGCGTGTGCGCGGATTCTCGAAATCCAGTCGCACGGTCTGGCAAAACGCATCCGTGCGGCATACGCGAAGACCTGCGTGATCGCCCTCTCCGGCGGCCTCGACTCCACCCTCGCTCTGATCGTCACCGCCCGTGCGCTCGATATTCTCGGACGTCCGCACACCGACATCACCGCCGTGACTCTCCCCTGCTTCGGCACAACGAGCCGTACCCGCTCCAACGCGGAAGCTATGGCAATCGAATTCGGCACGAAATTCCGCGCGATCGACATCAAGGAAGCAGTCGACATCCACTTCCGCGACATCGGACACGATCCCGAAGACCATTCCGTCGTCTACGAAAATTCACAGGCACGCGAACGTACGCAGATCATCATGGACATCGCCAACGCGGAAAACGGTCTCGTCATCGGTACCGGTGACCTGTCCGAACTCGCGCTCGGCTGGGCGACCTACAACGGCGACCACATGTCCAACTACGGCGTGAACGGCGGCGTTCCGAAGACGCTTGTACGTCATATCGTTTCTTATTACGCGGACGAATGCGAAGCAAACGGTCAGCCCGCGCTTGCCGCTGTCCTCCGCGACGTTCTCGCAACACCCGTCAGCCCGGAACTCCTCCCGGCAAAGGACGGCGAAATCGCGCAGAAGACCGAAGACATCGTCGGCCCGTACGACCTGCACGACTTCTTCCTCTACCACTTTGTCCGCTACGGCGAAGAACCCGCAAAAATCTTCCGCAAGGCAAAAGCGGCGTTTGCGGGCGAATTCGACGACGAAACCATCAAAAAATGGCTGAACACCTTCCTCCGCCGCTTCTACTCGCAGCAGTTCAAGCGCAGCGCACTCCCGGACGGCCCGAAGGTCGGCTCCGTCGCACTGTCGCCGCGCGGCGACTGGAAAATGCCCAGCGACGCCTGCGGATGGGAAATGAAAATTGACTGATTGACATTGACAGGAGACTTTTCAGATATGAAACTTGGAATTATCGCGGCGATGAAAATCGAAGCGGAACTCATTGAAGCGGCGATGACCGATATTGTCCGCGAAACCTGCGGCAGCATCGAATACTGTCTCGGCAAAATCGGAAACACCGACATCGTTCTGGCAGTCTGCGGCATCGGCAAGGTGTTCGCTGCCATCTGCGCACAGACGATGATCGTGAAATATGCTCCCGACGCCGTCATCAACACCGGCGTCGGCGGAACGCTCACCAAAAAACTGTCCGTCGGCGACGTTGCGGTTTCCTCCGCGATGGTA
>JBGVOJ010000614.1:0-1845 GCA_045126415.1 Eubacteriales bacterium
CGTCGCGTCCAATATCGAGGAACTCGACCGCATTCCGGCAGCCGCACCGAAAATTTCCGAGGCTTACGGAGACCGCGGACTGCATGAACAGTCCCACGGCGAGAGTTTCCTTGCCCTGATGCGCGAACGATTCTTCGGACACGGGCTGTACATCCTCGACGAACCGGAAGCCGCCCTGTCTCCCGCGCGCATTCTTGCTCTCATGCGGATCATGAAACAGCTCGTCGGACGGGACTCGCAGTTCATCATCTCGACCCATTCGCCCATCCTGACCGCCTTTCCGGGTGCCGTAATTTATCAGCTCAGTGACCACGGCATCCGCCGTACCGCATGGGAACGGACGGACAATGTTCTCCTGACCAAGCGGTTTCTTTCCTCCCCCGCATCCATTCTCAACGCAATTTTTGATGATCTCTAAAAGGAGGTTTCCATGGCAATTGATAAAAACATTAAACTCCCGCAGAAATTCCGTGAGGAATATCATAAAAATCTCGGCTCCCGGATTGCTTCAAGCATCACTCTCTTCAGCGTCACCGGAGTTCTCTGCGCTGCTATCGATTTTTCCAAAACCCGTTATCCCGTAATGGGGATCGTCATGGTCATGGCGTGCGGATTCGTTCTTGCGTGCCTGATCGCCGGTCTTCACAGGATCCTGTTCCGGAAAAGCTGGAGCGGCACGATCACAGACATTGTTGCCGATTACCACATCCGCACGAAAAACCGCGGTCTCACAAAAAAATTCATTGTCACGCTCACCATAGACTGCGGTGAGAAGGAGCCGGTGAAATTCGAACTCCTCCATGAGGATATGCACGGCGAAAACAAATACTACACCAAAGCGCCGTACAAAGTCGGCGACACGGTGGTTTTCCTGCGCGGACTGAAGTATCCGCTGCGGTATAATGTCGACACTGAGAACACACTTTCGCTGTTCGTCTGCCCGTACTGCGGCGACATCAACAAGGCAGAACGGGACACCTGCTATAAATGCGGAAAATTTCTTGTAAATTAGAGAAATATTTTTCAAAAACCTATTGACAAAGGAATCTCTCTGTGGTATAATTCGTAATGTTGTTGAACCAAAGACAGCAGGTTACAGTAAAAGCAAACGCTTCCTGCCGAGGAGAGACCTTATATGGATTATGTAAGTCTTTTTTCGCGCGGAAGTGTGGAAAAAGACTTTTTTGTTACCGCTTATAACCTTATAAGGAGGAAACACAATGCCCAGCGCAAAGATTTTAGAGCAGAAGAAAGCCGTTGTTGAAGCGCTTGCAGAAGATATGCGCAACGCAGCTTCCGCGGTTCTTGTAAAATACGAAGGCATTACCGTTGATAACGACACCAAGATGCGTGCAGCTCTTCGTGCAGCAAACGTTAAGTACGCTGTTATCAAGAACACTCTCATCAGCAAGGCATGCGACCAGACCGGTTTCGAAGCCCTCAAGCCCCAGCTCGAAGGCATGAACGCTCTTGCAATCAGCTTTGATGATCCGATCGCTCCCGCAAAGATTCTCAAGGAATATGCCGAAAAGGTAGAAACCTTCGAAATCCGCGGCGGTCTTCTTGACGGCGCAGTTGTTGACGCAGCAACCGTTAACGAACTGGCTGACATCCCGTCCAAGGAAGTTCTTGTTGCGAAGCTCCTCGGCAGCATCCAGAGCCCGCTTTACAAGTTCGCATACGTTCTTCAGGCCATCATCGACAAGGAAAACGAAGGCTCCGAAGAAGCTCCTGCAGAAACCCCTGCTGAATAATCAGCCCCCGGTTCCCGCAGCATAAACCCTTTATATAAATTTTTAAAAAACAACTTACTCATCAATTGGAGGAAATAAAAATGGCATCCGA
>JBGVOJ010000615.1:0-2956 GCA_045126415.1 Eubacteriales bacterium
CCCCCCCCCCCCCCCCCCCCCCCCCCCCCCCCCCCCCCCCCCCCCCCCCCCCCCCCCCCCCCCCCCCCCCCCCCCCCCCCCCCCCCCCCCCCCCCCCAAAAATTATGCCTTTAACATCTTTTCCGCTGCTGCGAGACGGATGCAGGAGCAGAGGATTTCGATGGCGAGTTTGAGTTCGTCGTTTTCGGGGTAGGTGGGGGCGATGCGGAGGTTGTTGTTGTGCGGGTCACGGCCGTAGGGGAATGTGGAGCCTGCGGTGGTGAGGGTTACGCCGACAGAACGGGCGAGCTGGTAGACGCGGCGTGCGCATCCGTCCGGAACGTACAGGCTGATGAAGTAGCCGCCCTTCGGTTCCGTCCAGTGGGAGATGCCGAGGCCGCCGAGTTCGCTTTCGAACAGGCTTTCAACGAGTTCGAACTTCGGACGGAGGATCGCTGCGTGGTGTCTCATGTGTGCGCGGAGACCGTCCGCGTCCTTGAAGAACTTCACGTGGCGCATCTGGTTGATCTTGTCGTAGCCGATGGTCTGCGTTGCAATGATCGGACGGATCTGTTCGAGGTTCTTTTCGGATGCCGCCATGATCGCAAGACCGGAGCCGGGGAAGGTGATCTTCGACGTGGACGCGAAATAGAAGATGTTGTCCTCGGTACCGTATTCCTTCGCCAGCTTGAAGATGTTTGCCAGCGGCACGGTTTCGTCGTACAGTTCGTGAACGGCGTACGCGTTGTCCCAGAAGATACGGAAGTCCGGAGCCGCGGGCTTCATTGCTGCCATCAGGTCAACAACTTCGTCGGAGTAGGTCACGCCTTCCGGGTTCGAGAACTTCGGAACGCACCAGATCCCCTTGACCGACGGGTCGGAGCAGGCGATGTTGTATACTTCGTCCATGTCGGGACCGTCTGCGTTCATCTTGACCGGGATCATTTCGATGCCGAGCGTGCGGCACATCGTGAAGTGACGGTCGTATCCGGGAGAGGGGCAGATGAACTTGATTCGACCCTGACGGGACCACGGTTCGTAACCGCCCGCAACGCCGAAGAGCATTGCACGGACGAGGGTATCGTACATGACGTTCAGAGAGGAGTTGCCGAGAACGAGAATCTGTTCTGCCGGAATGTCGAGCAGATCACTGAAAAGCTTTTTCGTTTCCGGCAGACCGTCGAGGATCCCGTAGTTCCGGCAGTCGAGACCGCTTGCGCTGAAACAGTCCCCGCGGTCGCTGATGATGGACAGCATTTCGGAGGAAAGGTCGAGCTGAGCCTGGTTCGGCTTGCCTCGGGTGAGGTCGAGGGTAAGGTTTCTCTCGGACCATTTGTCAAGTTTTGCCTGTTCGCGTGCGTAGACGTTCTGGAGTTCTTCCTGCGTCATCGCGGAAAAAGCCTTTACATTCATTGTTGTGTACCTCTGAGTCTATGGATAGATAAAATTTACGTGTGGATGGATTTTTACTTCAGCAGACCGTTCAGGATCTTTTCTTCCGCTTCTTCTGCGGTGAGTCCGAGGGTCATGAGCTTGAGGATCTGGTCGCCGGCGATTTTACCGATCGCCGCTTCGTGAACCAGTCTTGCGTCCACGGAATTCGCGCAGATTTCCGGGATGGAGCGGATTTTTGCGTCGTCCATGATGATGGAGTCGCACTGTACGTGACCGAAGCAGTCCGCGTTGCCGGTGAGCTTCGGGTAGAAGAGCTGGGTGGAGTTCCCCTTCGCAACGGAACGGCTGTTGATGCGCGCCTTGGAGTCCGCGCCGTTTAAGATAATTTCGGTATCGCTGACAACGTCCTGATGTCCGTCGGTCATCAGACGTTCGGAGAGAAGCACTTCGCACTTCGCTTCCGCGGTGATGACGGTCTTGCGGTTGGTGGAGTCGATGCCGCCGATCTGGACGGATTCGATTTCCATGGACGCACCTTCCGCGAGGTGTGCGGTCATTTCGGGATTCATGATGCGTTCGCCGGAGCCGTTGCCTTCGCCGTAGTGCTTTTCAATGTAGCGGACGTGGGAGTTCTTGCCGACTTCGAAGCTGTGTACGCCGTCGTGTGCGCTTGCTTCGTCACCGGTGTTGTGGATGCCGCATCCCGCGACGATCAGCACGTCGCAGTCGTCGCCGATGATGAAGTCGTTGTAGACCATTTCGGTCAGCCCGGTCTTCGTGATCAGTACGGGGATGTGTACGCTTTTGTTTTTCGTGCCGGACTTTACGATAATGTTGATGCCGGGCTTGTCGGTTTTCGTTTCAATGGTGATCTCGTCGGTGTTCTGGCGTGTGCTCTCACCGTTCTCACGGATATTATACGCGCCTGCCGGAACATCGTGTAGATCGGCAATTTTTTCGAGAAGCCCGCGGCGGATGTCCTGATTCATTTCGATACCCCTTTCTTTCTCACTTATCCATTTCTACCATGCAGGGCTTTTCTTCCACGTCATCGATGGAGGGCAGGATGTCTTCCGGCTTGCCGCGGAGAGTGAGCTTGCCGTCGGCGATGAGGAGGACTTCGTCCGCCTGGCTGATGATGCGTTCCTGATGGGAGATGATGATGATGGTGCAGTTCGACTGTTCGTGGAGTTCACGGAAGGTCTTGGTGAGACGGTGGAAGCTCCAGAGGTCGATGCCGGCTTCGGGTTCGTCAAAAATGAGGACTTTGGACGTTTCCGCACGGGCGAGTACGGTCGCGATTTCGATACGCTTCACTTCGCCGCCGGAAAGGGAGGTGTCCACTTCGCGGTTGATATATTCGGTAGCGCACAGACCGACCTTGGTCAGGAGGTGGCAGGCGTCGTCCTTCTTCAGCTTGCGCTTGGCCGCGATGGAAAGAAGGTCGCGTACGGTGATTCCCTTGAAGCGCGGGGGCTGCTGGAAGCCGTAGGAAATACCGGCTTCGGAACGCGCGGTCACGTCAAGGGCGGAGATGTCCATGCCGTCAAGGAGAATGCGTCCGGAATCCGGCTTTACCAGA